>NZ_WLZY01000012.1 GCF_010122465.1 Phytoactinopolyspora mesophila
CCTGCCCGCGCACTGGCCATGGGCCGCACCATGGCGCACCCTCTACAACGCGGTTTTCGCCACCGGGCCACCAGCAGTGGCCTGAACCCGACCACCGCCCGCGAGGGCACGACCGGAGACCCCGAAAATGGAAAGGCTGGCAGGACCAGCAGCATCCTCCTGCCCTTCACCACACCAGCACCGATCAACCAAGATCACGATCAAGAAGTCCCTGGTTCCACGGATCCAGGCTAAGGCTCTAAGGTCGGAACGTGGACAAACGACTCTTGGGAAAGACAGGCCGAAAGATCGGCGTGGTCGGATTCGGCGCTTGGCAGATCGGCGGCAGCTGGGGTGAGGTCAGCCGGGAAGCGGCGTTGGAAACGCTCGATGCCGCGGTCGATGCAGGGGTGACGTTCATCGACACGGCGGATGTCTACGGCGATGGCCGGAGTGAACAGCTCGTCGGCGAGCTGCTCCGGCAACGCCCTCATGACCACTTGACCGTGGCGACGAAGATGGGACGGCGAGCGAACCCGCACGACGCCGGGGCCTACACGCTCGACGCCTTCCGGACATGGAACGACCGCAGCCGGGAGAATCTCGGAGTCGACACCATCGACCTGGTCCAGCTGCACTGCCCACCACCGGCGGTTTACCAGAGCGAGCAGGTCTTCGGGGCCCTGGACACGATGGTCGAAGAGCAACGTATCCGGGCCTACGGTGTGAGCGTCGAGACCTGTGAGGAAGCGCTCACCGCGTTGCGCCATCCGGGCCTCGCCACCATCCAGATCATCCTCAATTGCTTCCGCCAGAAACCTCTCGAGGCGGTCCTCCCGGCCGCAGCCGCGGCGGGGGTCGGAATCATCGCACGCGTTCCACTTGCCAGTGGACTGCTTTCCGGCAGGTACGACGAGTCCACCAGATTCGCGGCGGACGATCACCGCACCTTCAATCGCCACGGCGAGGCGTTCGACAAAGGCGAGACGTTCTCCGGAGTTCCATACGACATCGGCGTGGCCGCGGCACGCGACATCGCCGCTCTTACGCCCGAGGGCTACTCAACTGCACAATTGGCACTGCGCTGGATCATCGACCGCCCCGAAGTCTCTGTGGTTATCCCGGGGGCTAGGTCGCCAGAACAGGCGCGCGCGAACGCCGAGGCCGCGGAGCTCGCGCCGCTCGGCACCGAGACTACGGAAGCCATCCGCGAGATCTACGCGGACCGCATCCGCCCCCTCGTTCATCAACACTGGTGATGGCTGCGCGGCATCGGCTACCGGCGGACGGCTCGGGCACGGACTCACGGGCGGCATCCGCATCCCGGCGAGGCCCATAAGGTCCTCTACTAGCGTCCCGGGTCGTCGTGGATAACGTGACTGATCAGCTCGTCGAGCATCTGCTCGACCTCGACACCGGTCACGTCGGCGAGTGCTTGTGTGAGAGTGGCCGAAAGCCGGACCAGCTCATGAATGACGTCGACATCGTATTTTCCGGCGTCGTTGGTGAGCAGATCAACAGAGAGCCTGGCCGGCTCGTCCCGAATCGCCAGCCGCACCAGTGCCAGCGCCGACAGCTGCGCGGATGTGGCGTCAGTGCGACGTTCGGTACCGGGGTCGTCACCGGCGGGTTGTTGATTCGTCATAGGCCCCTACTCGCTCGCCCGGATTCGTCCGCTTCTGAACGAGACTGACCGGGCTGCGGCTCGACGCCGGCACTCGGCGGCACCCGCTCGCCATCAGGTCAGGCCCCCAGCAGCACCTGGACCATCAAGACTGTTCGTTCTCGTCGTCGTTCACCACCTCTCGCACCAGGCCGTCAAGCAACTCTTCTGGGCCGACGTCCAAGACGTCGGCCAAGGTGTAGGTGAGGTTGGCCGAGAGGTTCACGAGTTCCTGGACCACGCCGACGTCGATGGTGCCGTCTTCCTCGGTCAGCAGGTCGACAGACAGGCTGGCCGGCTCATCTCTGATGCACAGGCGCACGAGGGCCAACGCCGCCAGTTGAGTCGCCGTCGCGTCTGCCGACGGGTCGACACCGTGATCGTCGCCGGACGATTGATGATCGGTCATAGGTCCCCACTCGGCCGAGTACCTTCGAGTGTCCATCAAGAATGCCGGTTCACACCATGGGTTCGGTAGAGGAATCTCGACAGATGAATTGGTGGGGCCACCGAACGATCAGCTCACACGGGCGGGCGAGGTCCGCGGCGACGCACGCTCGGACCCTACCGCCGACGGCCGTCAACTCACGTCGGCAGCCGCCGGTAGACATCGTGTGGTTTCACCCAGACTCCGTTGGTCGCGTTGCGGATATCTCGAACCTCGACGTAAACATGGCTGGGATCCCAGCACCTGGCTACCCCCTCGACGAACTCTTCACCGTCTTGCTCCCAGACAATCCGCACTTGGACGGGGATCCCAGGCTCGTAATACCGATAGCCCTGCGGCTCGCGCGGCCAGTGGTGATTGAGCACTTCTTGACGGTTCAAGACATGCTCAGGCTGCTCACGTTCCTGCATCCCCCGCATGCGGCGAGATTAGAACATAAGTTCGCATGATCGCCACTCACCGGCGCTCGGGGTTTGACGCGGGACGCGCGGGGTACCGGGCACATCAGTGGTCAATCCCTACGAGGCTGCGACCACCATGGCCAACATGGGCGGTCTTGGCTAAAGGAGTGATTCAAATGGTGACTACACCAGAAAGGGTCACCGGAACCACGTTCATCCGCTGGGGCGCCGTGATCGCCGGAGCCGTGATCGGCTTCGCACTGATGGTGCTGCTCTCCGCCCTCTGGGTGGCATGGGGACAAGGCGCCGGGGTGAACGCGATCGCGGACAACCTGCACTGGTTCGCCTTCGCGTCCGCCGTGGCCGCGCTCTTCATAGCCGGCCTGATCGCCGGCGGGCTCTCGGGTATACCTGGGGCCGGAACAGGTCTGCTCCACGGCGTGACCGTATGGGGATCACTGCTGGTCGTGGTGACGGTGTTCCCGCTGCCGCAGGCACTTCAGCTGTTTGAGACGTTCACCACGCCACTGCCGGAACTCGGCGCAGGCACCTTGTGGGCGACGTTCTGGTCATTGCTGATCGGCCTCGTCGCGGCCGCACTGGGCGGCATCGTCGGCGGCGGGATCGCCCGAGCCGCCGAACCGGCCGCACACCGTCCGGGCACCGCATATTCCACCAGGGATCATACGGCGCCGGATTACGCCGGGCCGGAGGAAGCGGCCCCCACAGAGGGACGGACCGGACCGGACGCCCCCCGAGAAAGAAGGGACCAACGGACCGAATAGGTAGGCAGTGCGTGCTGGACAGCACACACAGGCTGTCCAGCACGCCGCCTTATGAGAAACTCTGAAATTTCCCGTCAGCCAGCTTCACGCATGTTTTGATAATTATCCCGTGCCGCATCCAACAGCGCGTGCCATGACGTGACGTTGGGCCGCCGACGCAACAGGGCACGCCGCTCCCGCTCCGTCATGCCACCCCAGATACCGAACTCTGTCCGGTTGTCCAGCGCATCCGCCAGGCACTCCGTACGCACCGGACACCCGAAGCAGACCGCCTTTGCTCGGTTCTGCGCCGCGCCCGGAACGAACAACGCGTCCGGCTCAGTGCTTTGGCAGGCCGCTTCCGTCAGCCAATCTTTGACAAGTGTCATGTCTAAACCACCCCCGTGACCTGGACAAGTTTCCAGCTCGCTGCCCCTGTAACTCTTCACTTGTGACGATATGCAAAGATCATAGTCACAGGCTAGACCTGATCGCACGGAATAGGATCGTCCACTCGCCCCATTGCAACGATCTTCGAGATGTGGTAGCTGTGCGCGCCTGTGCGCGGGAAGTTTGCCTTGTCGATCAGAGTCGCTACTCTGCTTTGTATGGCGTTCAGACCGTCGGCCATTGCTTCCGGCATCCGCAGAATCTTCCTTGTCATCGGTGTCAGTGCCCTCTGCGGCATCTTGATAGCCGGCCTAGCGCTGCCCGTCATGGGCGCATTGGGGCTGGGGGCCCGCGAGAGCGCCGATTGGTTCCGCAACATGGACCTCGAGTTCGAGGCCGGCCAGCTCGCGGAGACCTCCCGCATCCGCGACGCCGACGGCCGCAGGCTCGCGACATTCTTCGAAGAGAATCGGAGGTACGTCGAACTCGACGACATCTCCGACAACATGATCGACGCCATCCTCGCCATCGAAGACGACCGCTTCTTCGAGCGAGGGCCGATCGATTTCCAGGGCACGCTACGCGCGGCGGTCCGCAACGTCGAGGCAGGCTCCACACAGGGTGGTGGCTCCACCCTGACCCAGCAGTACGTCAAGCAGGTCCGTCTCTTGCAGGCAGAGACCGAGGAAGAACGGCTGGACGTGCTGGCCAGCCAAGGCATCGAAGGCTACCGCCGTAAGCTCGAAGAGCTCCGGATGGCCATCAACGTGGAGCAAGAGTTCACCAAGGAAGAAATCCTCGAACGCTACTTGAACATCGCCTACTTCGGCTCCCGCGCCTACGGCGTCGAAACAGCCGCCCGGACATACTTCTCCACCAGCGCCAGCGACCTCACGGTGGAGCAGGCGGCCACCCTGGCCGGCCTGGTCCAGAGCCCCAACCAGTACGCGCCCACGGAGAACCCGGAAGCCGCCCTCGGGCGCCGCAACGTCGTCCTGGGCCGCATGGCCGAGACCGGGCGGATCAGCGAGGCCGAGGCCGCCGAGGCACGCCAGACCGAACTCGAACTCGATCCCACCAGGGTCTCCAACGGCTGTGTCAACGCATGGGCGGGCTATTTCTGCGACTACGTGGTCAACGAAATTCGCACCATGGAAGAACTCGGTGAAACTCCCGCGGAGCGGGAGGATGCACTCCGGACCGGCGGGCTGACCATCGAAACCACTCTGGACCGCGACGCCCAGCGCGCGGCGGATGAGGCCGTCTCGGACTGGGTGGCCGCGACCGATGAGGCCGTAGCCTCACTCGCGTCGGTAGAACCTGGCACCGGCCACATCAAGGCGTTGTCCAACTCTCGGGAGTACGGCGTCGAGGGCGAAGGCGTCAGCAACGTGAACTTCGCGGTCGACCGCGACATGGGCGGCAGCGTAGGTATGCAGCCTGGTTCGGCGTACAAGACCTTCTTCCTCGCCGCCGCCATCAACCAGGACATCAGCCTCGACACGTCGTTCGACTCTCCGGGCCGGTTAGAGTTGCCGGTCAACAGTTTCACGAACTGCGACGGCCAGATCAGGAGCACCGAGACCTGGCCACCGCGAAACTCGACTGGCAACGGCCGGTTCAACCTCGCCACTGCCACGGAGCGCTCGGTCAACACGTACTACGCACAACTGGCTCAGCAAACCGGCCTGTGTGAACCACTGACCTTGGCCGAAGAGATGGGCGCCGGGCGCGCCGACGGCAACGACCTCCTCCCCTACCCGGCGTCCGTCCTGGGTGCGAATGAGGTCTCGCCGCTGGGCATGGCCGAGGCCTACGCCACCTTCGCCAACCGCGGCGTGCACTGCGAGTCCACCGCCATTCTCACCATCAAGGACCGCAACGGCGACGTCATCGTGGACAACATCGAGCCCAACTGCGAACGCGTTCTGGAAGAGCCCGTCGCCGACACGGTCAACATGGTCCTCGAAGGCGTCGTGCACAACTCTGGAGCCACCGGTAACCGCATGCAGCTCGAAGGCGGCCGTAGGTCGGCGGGCAAGACGGGAACCACGAACGACTCCATCGCCGTGTGGTGGGTCGGCTACGTACCGCAGCTCTCCACGGCCGTAGCGGTCGGCGACGTCGACGGCGATCCGAACAACGCCAGCCAGTTGCGCAGTCTGCGCGGCATGACGTTCAACGGGCAACGCATCGACCCCTGTGGTGGCTGCATCCCCGGGCCCATCTGGAAGCAGATGATGGACAAGACCCTCGAAGGTCAGTCCAACCAGTCCTTCGAGGAGCCCGACGGCTCGGTCATCCAGGGCATCAGCACTACAGTTCCCGACGTGCGGGGCATGGATTCCGACGAAGCGATCGAGACCCTGGAAGATGCGGGTTTTACCGCGGCCGTGACGAGCCGGATAGATTCAGACTTACCCGAGGGCCGGGTCGTCCGTAGCGATCCCGGCGCCGGTTCGGAAGCACCGTCCGGCATCAACATCCGATTATTCGTCAGCAATGGCAACCCGCCCGGGAACAACGATGACGACGAGGACGAGCGGGAGTTCCGCATCCCCGAGAACGACCCACCGTCCCCGCCGCCACCGCCGCCGGACAATAACGACGATGATGATGATGACGACGACGACGGCTGGCGCGACTAAGAGGTCGCGCGAATAGGGGCGGCTGATAGTGAGCGGGGTCTGGCGCCTGGATGGCAAGGCCGACGAGGAAGACGCACTGGGTTTGTGCGTCGACTGAGGAGAACGCCGCCAGCCAGGATGCCAGGGCACGCGAACCAGCCGATCCCTATTCGCGCGACCTCTAAGAGCCACCGGCACTAAGTGGGCCGTTTACTCGCTGAGCAGGCGGCCCACTTCGCGCAGGCCATCGAGGTCGTGGATCTCCGTGGCCAGCGCCGGCACACGGGTGACTTGGACGTCTGGATGAGCGGCGGTGAATCTCTCGCCCATCCGCTGATCGCGGCTCGCGGCCGCCAGCCGATCGGCGTGTAGCCGCAGCAACGCAGCGGTGAGCTGATGTTCGCCCAGTTCCTCCAGCCGTTCGGCGCCGGCGATGGCTTGCTTTTCGCTGACCCCACCCGGGCCGTCGATGTGGATCCGGTTCAGCACCAGCCCGGCCAGCGGCATCGCGTCCTCGGACAGCCGGTCGATGAAGTACGACGCCTCGCGCAAGGCATCCGGCTCCGGCGCCGCGACGACGACGAACGCCGTCTCCGGGCGCTGTAACAAGGCGTAGGTCTGCTCAGCACGCTCCCTGAAGCCACCGAACATGGTGTCCAGCGCATTGACGAATGTCTGCACATCGCGTAACAGGTCGCCACCCAGCACCTTGGTCATGGCACCGGTGACGACGTTGAATCCAGCCTGGAAGAAGGCTCGATAGGCTCGTCCGCCGGCCCGCACCGGGCCGCCAAGGAGGCGAATCAGGCGGCCGTCCAGAAACGAGCCCAGCCGTTCCGGCGCGTCGAGAAAGTCGAGGGCAGAGCGCGAAGGTGGCGTGTCCACCACGATCAGGTCCCACTGGCCGCGCTGGCGCAACTGACCCAGCTTCTCCATGGCCATGTACTCCTGGGTACCCGCGAAGGACGACGACAGCGCCTGGTAGAAGGGGTTGGCCAGGATCTGGCGAGCACGCTCCGGTGGCGCGTGTGACTCCACGACCTCGTCGAAGGTGCGCTTCATGTCGAGCATCATCGCGTCAAGCCGGCCGCCCTCGTCCAGGTGAACATCCGGCACCGCACGCGGCGTGTTGTCCAGCTCAGTGAGTCCCATCGATTGCGCCAGCCGACGGGCCGGGTCAATGGTCAAGACCACCGTCTTCCGGCCGCGCTCGGCGGCTCGAAGCCCTAACGCGGCCGCCGTCGTCGTCTTGCCGACGCCTCCGGATCCACAACACACGATCACGTGCCTGCGTGGGTCGTCGAGAAGATGATCGACGTCCAGGCGAGGGCTTCGCCGCGCGGCGCTCATGCCGCCCCCTGTTCCTGCAGGATCTCGGCCAGCTCGTAGACGGCGGTCGGATCGATGCCATCAGGTAGGTGAGGGAGGTCGTACATCGGGCGCTCAAGTGTGCTCAGGTCGACTCGGGCGTCGTCTTCGAGATCAAGACGAGCGGCGTGATCCGCCGCTTCCGCGGCCAGGCGATCCAGAGTCGCTGGGGTGTGTGGCACGGCGGCCGCCTGGAGTCCCGCGACAATGGCCTCGCGGTCGAGCTCGCGTTGCTTCGCCAGTATCCGTTCCTCCCCATTCAGGTGAGGTTTGCGGACCTGGTTGACTATCACGGCGCCGACTGGAATCTCGGTCTCCCCCAGCTCGGTGACGGTGTCGACGGCCTCCTGAACCGGCATGTCTTCGAGAAGGGTCACCACGTGCACGGCGGTTCGAGGGCTGTGCAGCAGCTTCGTGATCGACGTCGCCTGCCGGTGGACCGGCCCAACGCGCGCGAGAGACGACACCGACGCGTTGACGTCGAGAAAACGCGTGACCCGGCCGGTGGGGGGCGCATCGAGGATCACTGCGTCGTACACGTACGCACCACCGCTGGTCTGTCGCCTGGTCGACTCGTAGGTCTTGCCGGTGAGGAGGACGTCTCGCAGCCCGGGTGCGATGGTCGTGGCGAATTCGACGAATCCCACCCGGTCGAGAGCCCGCGCCGCCCGGCCCAGCTTGTAGAACAGGGTGAGGTACTCGTGCATCGCCTCGCGGGCGTCAATGGCAAGGCCATACACCTCGCCCCCGCCGGGTGCCGACGCGATGCGACGTTCGGTGTAGTCGAGAGGACCCACATCGAAGAGGTGGGCCAGGCCCTGCCGGCCCTCGACCTCGGCCAGCAACACCTTGTGCCCGTTGGCCGCCAGGGCCAGAGCGAGCGCGGCCGAGACCGTCGTCTTTCCGACGCCGCCCTTCCCGGTGACGACGTGCAGCCGTACGCCTTCCCAGTCACTCATAGATGCCCAAGCCTATGCTGCGACCTGCTGGGACTATCAAGCAATGTGGCCGATGACATGATCAGGTGTCACGACGCGGGGCGGGCGTCAAGCCGCGACGACCGCCCCGCGCTGCTGGAGCACCTGAGAACGCCTACTTCGTTTCCAGATCCCGGCGACGGAAGCCGTACAGCCCGAACGCGTACAGCCCAGCCGCGACCGCGGTGAGGATCAACAACGGGACTATGTCGAAGTCGGCAGAGGGCACCTGCGGCACGTGCCCGAACGGGGTGAGATTTCTGGTCCACTCCGGCACCTGAAGGATGTTTCCCAAGTAGACGACCACAAAGCTATACACCACGATGAGCCAGGTCAGCATCGTTGCTCGCGGCACCCAAGCCATCAGGGCAACCGCCACACCGGCGGTAACCCAAAGCGCCGGAACGTAGACGAGCGAGCCGGCCAATAGGTCGCCGAACACGGCGTTCTCCCCTGCCGCTGCCACACCGGCGCCGGCGAAGCCGATGCCAACGAGCAACAGCATGGCCAGGCCACCGATGCTCGCGATCGCCAAGTGGCTGCTGAGCCACTTGGACCGGGATACGGCCGTGGACAACAGGGGTTCAGCGCGACCACTCGTCTCCTCGGAACGTGGCCGCTGCATGGCGAGCACGACGTAAATCGAGCTGATAATCGCCATGATGGCCAGGACCTGTGCGCTGAAAGCCTCCAACGCGGTCCCGCCAAGGCCTTCAGTGAGCTCTGCGAACGCTGTGACGTCTTCCAGCAAGCTCTCCACGTCACCGAGGATTGACCCGTACGAAGCACCCAGCAGCATCACCCCGATGCCGAAGCCGATCAACAAGCCGCGATGCAACCGCACCGCGAAGCCGAGCGGCGTGGTGAGCGAATCCGACGCGGTTGGCTTGCCCAGGCGCGCGGCCCGTAGGCCGGCTCCGACGTCTCGTTTTATCGACAGGTAGTAGCCGATGGCAGCGAACGCGACGGCTGCCACGACCGCGATCAGCAACGGCCACCAACGGTTGTCGACATAGACCCTGGTCTCCTGCGCCCAACCGATCGGCGAGAGCCAGTTCAGCGCGTTCTCACCGGCGTCTCCCATGGCCCGGAGCACATATGCGACGCCGAGCGCCGAGAATCCCCAGCCAGCGGCGCCACGGGAGTATCCGGTGATCTGAATCGCGATGGCGGCGATACCGGCGAACGCGAGGCCGACAACGATGTGCCCGGTTCCGTACAGCCATGATCCGGCCCAATCGACCGTCGGAACGTCCATGGCTCCGAGCCCCACCGCCATCAACAGGCCGACCGCCACATTGGCGAAGCCGACTATGATCAGTGCCGAAGTCAAATAGGCGTGCCGCCCAACCACCGAGGCACGGACCAGTTCGGCGCGGTTGGCCTCTTCCTCGGCGCGAGTGTGCCGGACCATGGTCAGGATGCTCATGATCGCCACCGCGATGAGAGTGAACCAGAACATCTGCTGGCCCATCATCGAGCCGTAGCTGGTGCCTTCCACCCCGGCGTGGTTGACGCCGACCATGGCGATCATGGCCGGGCTGTCAAGAGTCTGCGCGATTTCGAGCAGCTCTTCGCGGTCGCCGTAGTTCTCTTCCCAGGTCGCATTGATCAGCAGCGTCATCAGGACGATGCCGCCGGCCCAGAGCGACAGCCGAACTCGATCCCGGCGGAGGCCAAACCGTACAAGTGTGCCGGTTCCGGCCAGCGTGTTCTGCCGCCCGGGTTCGGTCCGGTGCCGAGCCGGCGGGGCAGTGATTGCCGTGGCCATCAGGACTCCTCTGCGCCGCGCCCGTTGGCGTGCGCACCCGCGCCATTGCTTTGAAGGTCATCGCCGTAATGGCGCAGCATCAGCTCTTCGAGTGTCGGCGGGTGGCTGGTGAGACTGCGGATGCCGAGCTGACTCAACTGCTTGACGGCGCCGTCGAGGTGTTCGCCGTCGACCGCGAAGCGCACTCGGCCGTCGTCGTGTTCGAAATCGTGGATGCCGGGAAGCTCGGTCAGACCTGCGGGTGGCTGCGCTGTGACAGCCTCGACAGTAGTGCGAGTCAGGTGCCGCATCTCGGCCAGCGTGCCGGACTGCACCACCTCTCCCAGGCGGATGATGCTGATCTTGTCGCAGAGCTTCTCGACCTGGGCGAGGATGTGGCTGGAGAGCAAGACGGTCTTGCCCTCGTGTTTGGCCTGGTTGATGAAGTCCTGGAAGACGGTCTCCATCAACGGGTCCAGGCCAGCCGTGGGCTCATCCAAGATCAGCAGCTCAACGTCGGACGCAAGGGCGGCAATGATCGCCACTTTCTGCCGGTTTCCCTTGGAGTACGTACGTCCCTTTTTGGTCGGATCCAGATCGAAGCGCTCGATCAGCTCCTCACGGCGGGCCTGGTTCAATCCGCCACGCAGCCGTGCCAGTAGGTCGATGGCTTCCCCACCGGTCAGGTTGGGCCAGAGTTCGACGTCACCCGGCACATACGCCAGCCGCCTGTGCAGCTCCACCGCGTCGTTCCACGGGTCGCCCCCTAGCAACACCGCCCGACCGGAGTCCGCTCGCAGCAGCCCCAGCAACACCCGGATGGTGGTGGACTTCCCGGCCCCGTTGGGCCCCAGAAAGCCATGCACTTCGCCCGTCTCCACCTGCAGGTTCAGCCCGTTCAAGGCACGTGTCTGGCCAAAGGTCTTGACCACGCCAGTCACATCGATCGCTGTTGTCATGGCGATCACTTTACACATGCTTCACACTTTTGTGAAAGCTATGAATGGCGCTATTCTCGGCTCCTGAGACAATGGTCAGAAGTACGAGCCGGATAGCCACGAGGCCGGGACGTGGGCACCACCGTGAATCGCTTCCCTAGATCCACTGCAGCACGGAACACACGCTCCTGGCTACAAGATTGAACAGAGTCACGTCACATTGGGGGATTCGAGTTTGTCGACGACGCCAGACGACGCGGATGCCGGGCTCCTGCAGCAGGCCCAGCGCGACGAAGAAGCGCATCAGCAGAACGTCCTCAAGTTCGTGGAGCAGTTCGCCATGCTCCTCTCGGAGGCCGGTCTCCCTCGCATGTCGGCACGTGTCTTCGCGTATGTTCTGGCCGACGACGCCGAGATCTACACCGCACGCGAACTCTCAGAGGGACTACGGGTCAGCCCGGCCGCGGTGTCGGGAGCAGTTCGCCAGCTAGTTCAAGCCGGCCTGCTCGCCAAGGAGCGAGCGCCAGGTTCTCGCGTGGACCACTACCGGGTCTACGACGACGACATCTGGAGTTCCATCATGGCTCAGCGCCGGCCATTCATCGTCCGGACCTTGGAAGTGCTGTCGGAAGGCCTCGAGGTGATCGGCACCGAGCGCCCAGGTGGCCGCCGCATCCGCGAGACCATCGAGTTCTACCGCTTCATCGAAGAGCACATGTGGGCTGCCATGGCTGAATGGCAGAAGCATCGCCGGCACGCGGCGGACAGGGCGTTCACGGGCGGCAGCAGCGATCCAGGGAACCCGCCACATAAACCGGACACATCAGAAAAGTAATCTCGAAACTCCCGCCCCAGCCCCGGGGCACCCCGACGGCCCTCCTGGAAAGCGAACGACGTGGAACCTGCCTACCTTCTGGTGCCATTCCTTGGCGGCCTGGCCGCCATGGCCATCAGGCTTCCGCCCCTGGTCGGATTCCTCGGCGCAGGGTTCGCGCTCAACGCCATGGGATACGAAATCACCCCTGAGCTGAGCACCATCGCCGATCTCGGCGTCACGCTATTGCTTTTCACCATCGGCCTGAAACTCAACATCCGCACTCTCCTTCGAGGTGAGGTCTGGGGCGGGGCCACCATTCACATGCTGGCGTCCACTGGATTCCTGGTCGCCTTCTTGGCACTGCTGAAGTTCGCCGGGTTGTCCATGCTGCACGAAGCCGGCTGGACCACATTCGCCCTACTGGCATTCGCACTGTCTTTCTCGAGCACCGTCTTCGCTGTCAAGATCCTGGAGGAACGTAGCGAGACCCGATCCCTGTACGGACGGTTGGCGATCGGCGTGCTGATCATGCAGGACATTTTCGCCGTCGTCTTCCTCACGGCGTCGACGGGCGACCTCCCCAGTCCGTGGGCAGCCGGCCTTCTCCTGCTGATCCCGGCGGCACCGTTGCTCCGCAACCTGCTCGTCCGCGTCGGGCACGGCGAGATGCAGATCTTGTTCGGAGTGGTGCTCGCACTTGTCGTCGGTTACGCCCTGTTCGAACAAGTAGGAATCAAGGGTGACCTCGGAGCATTGATCGTGGGGATGCTGCTGGCGCCACATCCGGCCGCAAACGGGCTCTCCAAGGCCTTGTTCAATCTGAAAGAACTGTTCCTGGTCGGATTCTTCGTCTCGATCGGCTTGACAGCCCTGCCCACCTGGGAAACCGTCGGAGTCGCTCTGCTCCTCGTGGTTGTGCTGCCTTTGAAGAGTGCCCTGTTCATGGTGATCTTCTCCGGCTTCAAGTTGCGGCATCGCACATCGTTCTTGGCCTCGCTCAGTCTGAGCAACTTCTCCGAGTTCGGCCTGATCGTGGCGGTGCTTGCCGCAAGCCAGGGGTGGCTCGATGACGAATGGCTCGTCACGCTCTCTCTGACCGTGGCGCTCAGCTTCGCCCTCGCGGCATTACTCAACGCACGCAGCAGTCCGCTCCTCCGGCGGGCGCAGCGACACCTGCCCGATCAAGACCTGACCAAGCTGCATCCTGCGGACCGGCCCATCGACCTGGGCGATGCCGGAGCGGTGGTGTTGGGTATGGGACGCGTTGGGCGTGGCGCCTACGACCGCCTGTCGCAGGCCTACGGCATGCGGGTACTTGGCGTCGAGGCGGACGAGACCAAAGTCGCTCAGCTTCGAGCCAAGGGTTACACCGTCGTAGAAGGAGATGCGGCAGACCCGGACTTCTGGGAACGGCTTGAGTTGTCCGACCGCGTCGAACACGTCATCTTGGCCATGCCGCATCACGCGGGCAACGTCTTCGCCTTGGATCAACTTCAGGGAAGCTCGTTTCAGGGGCGCATTGCTGCCGTCGTCAAGCATCTCGATGAGATCGAGCCACTTCGCCGACAGGGTGCCCAAGCCGTGTTCAACCTGTACGACGAGGCCGGCTCGGCAGTCGCCGACAGCGCGATGAAGGCCGACGACACCGAACCACCACGGAGCTGACTCAACTCGCGATCAGCATCTTGTCCGGAACCCGTGGAGCCACGATGAACCGGTTGCGAGCCAACAGCATGACGCCGGAGGCGGCGACGACGGCCGCCAGCCCCGCCAAGACCGCGCCGCCGGCCCCCGCCACGAACCGCTCGCCCAGCAGCTGCAGCCCGATGGTCGCCGCAACGATCGGGTTGACGATCGTCAGCGTCGCCAGCGGGGCGCCTACTCCCGCGCGGTAGGCCGCCTGCGCCAGCAGCAGGCCACCGAAAGCCAGACCGACCATGATGGCCGAGGCCGGAGCGATCGCTTCAGTCCAGCCATGGTCGGACATCCGGACAGTGACAGTCCTGGCCATCGCCGACGCCACGCCGAACGCGACACCGGCAGCCGCGGCGTGCACCAGGCTGCGGGTCACCAGCCGCTTGGCGCCCATCGCGGCCACGACCAAACCAGCCATGATGCCGACCGCCACCACCGTGAGCGCCCGGACCTCCGACGAGCTCAATGCGATCCTTGGGCCCTCGGCCGTCGTCAGATGCAGCAGCAGGCCCAGACCTGCCATGGTCAGGGCCACGCCGAGCCATTCGGCCCGCACCACCCGCCGCCCGGCCAGCGCAGCTGAAAGGGTCAACGCCAGGACGAGGGTCAACGCGCCCAATGGCTGCACCACCGTCAGCGGCCCGAAATGTAGCGCGACGATGTGCAGTGACGAGGCGATACCGGTCAGAACGACCGCCCACCACCATCGAGCCCGCCGCAACAGCCTCAATGTACCTAACCGGCGAGCAGGCGAAGCGCTGTGCGCACCGGCGATCCGCTCCTGGAACACCGCCGCCGAGGCGTGGAACGTGGCAGCGGCGATCGACAACGTCACCGCAATGCCCCAAGCGTTCACGCAGAGATCCTTGCACTAATCCGTGATGGGGCAACAACCCCCTGCCATGC
This sequence comes from Phytoactinopolyspora mesophila, assembly GCF_010122465.1. Lineage (NCBI taxonomy): Bacteria > Bacillati > Actinomycetota > Actinomycetes > Jiangellales > Jiangellaceae > Phytoactinopolyspora > Phytoactinopolyspora mesophila. Next base: position 14,724 of record NZ_WLZY01000012.1, read on the forward strand.
TTGAGCATGATACGCGAGATTCACAAATTCATGAATTCTGAATATCGTGAATGTATGGCGCAAGACGAACACTCCGCAACCGCGAGCCGCGCCCACCGTCACTCCCAGGACGCGCAGAACTCCGGGCCGGCCACTGCCCACGAGACGGACGAAGCGTGGTGGCGGGTCGTGGACCGCCTCGCACTCGTCTTCTCCGACGGCGGTCTCAGCCGGATGCCCGCCCGGGTCTTCGCCTTCGTGCTGGTCGACGACGATGAACGCTACACCGCACGCCAGCTGGCGGATGGTCTGCAGGTGAGTCCGGCGGCCATATCCGGTGCACTCCAGAGCCTCGTCAGCGTCGGCCTGCTGGCTCGAGAACGTGAGCCCGGCAGCCGCGCCGACGTGTACCGCGTGTACGACGGCGATGTCTGGGCACGGATCATGCAGCAACGGGAGCCGGTAACTGCGCGATACGAGTCGGTCCTGCGCGAAGGCGCGGCCGCCCTGGCACCAGGCCAAGGCGCCCGCCGGCTCCACGAAAGCGCCGAGTACATGAGTTTCATGCACCAGACCATCCGCCAGGCCGTCATGCAGTGGCACGAGTACCGGCGGCAACTGAACCTCGACCCGCCGGCCGGCAGCCGCCACCCCTCGTAGCCAGGCGCCGTCATTGCCTCAAGCACCAAGACCCCGCGGGTTCTAAGCGCTCTTCGACTGGTCCTCCCACTCGAGCCGGTCCACCGCGTCGAGAATGCGGTCCACGCCGGGCAGGTAATGATGCTCGTACAGCGGCGGCGGGTACGGCACGTCGAAGCCGGTGACCCGCAGAACCGGCGCGTCGAGGGAATAGAAGCAACGCTCCTGGATACGGGCGACGAGTTCGGCACCGATTCCGGCGAAGCCGTTGGCCTCGGTGACCACCACACAACGTCCGGTCCGGGTGACGGAGCCGACGATCGTGGCATCGTCCAAGGGAACCAGCGTACGCAGATCGACTACTTCGATGTCCAAGCCTTGCTCGGTGGCCGCCTCCGCGGCTTCCAGTGCCGTAGGAACGGTCGTGCCATACGCGATAAGGGTGATGTCGGACCCGGTCCGCCGGATCGACGCCTGACCGAAACCGGCGGTGCGAACCGGCATACTGGCTTCGGACTTGGTCCAGTACAACTTCTTCGGCTCCATGAACACGACCGGGTCGGGATCGTCGATCGCCTCACGCAGCAGCGAGTACGCATCCTCCACCGTCGCCGGCGTGACCACTTTGAGCCCGGGTATGTGCGCGTAGTGGCTCTCCGACGAGTCGGAGTGATGCTCCACTCCGCCGATCCCGCCTCCGTAGGGAATCCGGATCACCATGGGCACATGAACCGCGCCGCGAGTCCGGTTCCGGATCTTCGCCACATGCGAGGCGAGCTGTTCGAACGCGGGATAGGCGAAGGCGTCGAACTGCATCTCGATCACCGGCCGGAACCCCTGCATCGCCATGCCGACCGCGAAGCCGGCGATACCGCTCTCCGCCAGGGGTGTGTCGAAACAGCGGTCCTCGCCGAATTCCTCAGCCAACCCGGCCGTGACAGTGAAGACACCGCCGAGTGTGCCGACGTCTTCTCCGAATACGACGACAGAGCTGTCGGCTTGCATCGCATCGCGCATCGCGGCATTCAGCGCCTGAGCCATCGAGATCGCCATCACGCCTCCTGCGCCAGTTCGGCTTCCAGCTGAGAACGTTGTTCACGCAATTGTGGAGTCGGCTCGGCGAACACGTAATCGAAGATCTCCAGCGGATGCACCTCCGGGTTGGCGTTCAGCTGTGGCCGCATTCCCGTCGCGAAGTCTTCCGCGGCGTCATTAGCCGCCTTGATGTCGCTGTCGGTCAGAACACCGGCGGCCGAGAGGTAGGCCTCGAGCCGAGTCATCGGATCGCGCTCGATCCATTCCTCGGCCTCCGAGGCGTCCCGGTAGCGGCCGACCGGGTCGGCGTTGGTATGCGCGTCCATCCGGTACGTGTGGGCTTCGACCAAGACCGGTCCGCGGCCGGTCCGGGCGAACGCCACGGCGTCCGAGAGGACCGACACCACGGCCACGGCGTCGTTGCCGTCCACCTGCTCACTCCGGATCCCGTAGCCGACCCCCTTGTGAGCCAACGAGGGCGCGGCCGACTGCCGCGACAACGGCACCGAGATCGCATACCTGTTGTTCTGCACCAGGAACACCACCGGCGCGTTGAAGACCGCGGCGAAGTTCAATGCTTCGTGGAAATCTCCCTCACTGGTTCCGCCGTCGCCGACATAAACCATCGCGACAAGGTCCTCGCCCCGGCGTCGTGCCGCGTATGCCAGCCCAACAGCGTGTGGCATGTGGGTTGCCAGCGGGGTGCACTGCGGTGCCGTTCGAGTAGCCATCGGGTCATAGCCGCAATGCCAATCTCCGCGAAGCAACCCCAGAGCCTCAACCGGGTCGATTCCCCGGGAAATCAGCGCCACCGTGTCCCGATAGGTGGGGAAGAGCCAATCCCGCTCGTCGAGCACAACCACGCCACCGACCTGGCAAGCTTCCTGCCCGCGTGATGATGGATAAACGGCCAGCCGGCCCATCTTCGTCAATGCGGTCGCTTCGGTATTGAACCGGCGCCCCACCACCATGGCCCGATAGGCCGACAACAAGAGCTTTTCCGACGGGAATTCGTACCCGTTGCGTTCAGCCCGCGGCGCCAGCTCGCCATCCGGGGTCACAAATCGCACCGGCGAATCCGACGGCAGGTGCTGAACCTCGTTCTTGGTGGCAGCTTCCAGACCCGCATCCGGATGCGGTGCCCCAGAGCCCCTGCCGGGTGCACTCCTCTCAGACATCGCGTGCCCCCTGTACCGTCCCGGTTTCCGCCTTGAGGAACTGCGCCAAAACCATCGGCATCACCCGCTCACCCTCACCCTTTCCACAACGACAATAGTCCGGACGTTTCCCTCGGCGCGATCAGCTCACGATCGCCCTCTGGAAACACCCGGACGCGACCGAGCGGCCGGAGGTCCGGACCAGCACACTGAGAAATCGCGCGAACTTCACATCTTTTCCAGTCCGCTGGTCTTGACTTCAAATCCTGCGCTCGATGGGATGGTCTTCTCCACATTCGCGGCAATTCGATGACAGTCGGCTGAGGAGACGGGGCATGGGCGACAGAACATCTCAGCGTGAAGCACATCACACATGGCGAACCGGCCAAATGTCTCCCAGTGCGCTCGACGATATCGACCGGTCGATCTTGACCGAGCTACAGAAAGACGGGCGGCTCTCCATCCGCACGTTGGCCGAACGCGTACACGTTTCCCGTGCGAACGCCTACGCCCGCATCAATCGGCTGCTATCCGACGGTGTCATCACCGGCTTCACCGCCGAGATCGATGCCGAACGCGCCGGCCTCGGCACCAGCGCGTACGTGCTGCTGTCGATACAGCAGAACACCTGGCGCGACGTCGCCGCAGCCCTGAGCGCATTGCCCTATATCGAGCATTTCGCGCTCGTCGGCGGAGATTTCGACGTGCTCACGCTAGTCCGGGCACCCAACAACGCCGAGTTGCGGCACGTCGTCTTCGAGCGGATCCAAGAGGTGCCCGGTGTCCGCAGCACTCGCACCTGGTTGATCTTCGACGAACAGGATGGGCAGGGCATGGTGTGGACCCGTCGATCAGGTGCGAGCGCGGAAGCACCGCGCGATCAGCGTTCGGCGAGTGCGGGCGCGCGAACCGACCGGCGCTCCTGAACCCGCACCGACAGCGAAACCGGCCAGATCGAGCGGATGCGCGGCGGAGAAGACGCACCGCCCGTGCCGCCAGTAGGCTCACGCCATGACGAAATGGGAATACGCAACAGCACCGATCCTTGTCCACGCAACCAAGCAGATCCTCGACAACTGGGGCGAAGACGGCTGGGAACTGGTCCAGATCGTCCCGGGCATGAATCCGGAGAATCTGGTGGCGTACTTCAAGCGCGAGAAGCCAGAGTGATCCAACCGGTGCAGAACACGAGGATCAGGAGGCCTATGTGAACGACGACCCAACCAACATCCAGCCGATGAGCCCCGAGCAGAAGCTCGCCCAGCTGGGTTTGGATGTCCCGGTGGTGGCCGCCCCGGTGGCCTCCTATGTCCCGGCGGTTCGCACCGGCAGCTACATCTACACGTCCGGGCAGTTACCGCTCCGAGATGGCGACCTCATGCGTACTGGCAAGGTCGGCGCCGAAGTCAGTCCGGAAGAAGCACATGAGTGCGCACAGCAGTGCGCACTCAACGCGCTGGCGGCAGTGCGTGCCGAGGCCGGTGAGCTGTCCGCGATCACCCGGGTGGTGAAGGTGGTCGGCTTCGTCGCCTCGGCTGCCGGTTTCACCGCCCAGCCCCAAGTGATCAACGGAGCCAGCGAGCTGTTGGGCAAGGTGTTCGGCGACGCGGGTCAGCACGCACGAAGCGCCGTGGGCGTGGCGGTGCTGCCGCTCGACGCTCCGGTCGAGATCGAAATGATCGTCGAGGTCCGTTGATACCTGCCCAACGGCTACCGGCCGGAGCCGCTGCCGAGGCCCGCGCATTCGCGGCGGGCAGCCACCATGTGGCTCCGGCCCGGCCGGCGTCCACCGTCGTTCTTGTACGCGACGGTGACGCCGGAATCGAGGTCTACGTGCACCAGCGGCATCCGGGTATGGCCTTCGCCGGGGGTATGGTCGCCTTTCCCGGCGGCAGCGTCGATCCGGCGGACCTGGAGCCCACCGGTGCGGTTGACGCCCGCATATGGGCGCAACGGCTCGGAACCACCGAGACCGCCGCGCTCGGGTTCGTGCGCGCAGCTCTGCGCGAAACCGAGGAAGAGACCGGCCTCCGGCTCGACGCCGCCGACCTCGTGCCCTGGGCGCACTGGATCACTCCGCGGTTCCAGCCGCGGCGCTTCGACACCTGGTTCTTTCTCGCCCGCGTGCCCGCTGAACAACAACCGCAGGATGTCTCCGGCGAAGCCACGGCGGTTGCCTGGGTCGCCGCCCGCACCGCGATCGACAAGGCGGCGACCGACGAGTGGACCATGCTGCCACCCACGCGGGCCATTTTCGAAGAGCTGTCGGCTTTCGCCTCGGTCGATGACCTGCCGACGGACGAACGAGCCATCGAGGCAATCACACCCGGCTGGCTCGACCTCGGCGATTCCGTGATCGCCTTGCTACCGGACGACCCCCGTTATCCCGGTGACGACCCCGGGGAAAGCGAGCGACCGTGAGCACCGCTGACCGAGCGCTCCTGCCGGATTGGTGCCAGCTGGTGCAGGCGGCCAACCCAGGTCCCATGACACTCGACGGCACCAACACCTACGTCCTGACCACCGAAGCGGGCAATGTGGTCGTCGACCCGGGCCCGCTGATCGAGGACCACCTGTGCGCGGTGAGCGGACTCGGACCCGTCCTGTTCACGCTGCTCACCCACCACCATCTCGACCACACCGAAGGCGCGGCCTGGTTCCACGAAATCACCGGCGCGCCCGTGCTGGCTCAGGACCCGCGGCTTTGCATCGATGCTCACCCGCTGACCGAAGACGGCGGCGTGCTGGAGGCACCCGGGCTCGAACTACGGGTGCTGCACACTCCTGGGCACACGGCCGACTCGATCTGCGTGGAGGTGCGGCGCGAGCAGTGGCGAGGTCTACTCAGCGGTGACACCGTGCTCGGCCGGGGCACCACAGTGGTTGCGCATCCCGACGGGCAGCTCGGCGCCTATCTCGCCTCTCTCGAAAAGCTGCGCACCCGCTTGGACGACAGCTACCTGCTGCTTCCAGCACACGGTCCAGTTCGTACCAACGCGGCGGCCGTCGTCGGCGAGTACATCGCCCACCGGCAGGCCCGCCTCGACGAGGTGCGGGCAGCACTCGCTGCCGGAGCAGCCTCGGCACGCGACGTCGTCGAGATCGTCTACACCGACATCGACCGCTCGCTCCTGCCCGCCGCCGAGCGCACCGTCGCCGCCGCCCTCGACTACCTCACCGGGACCGAAGACTGATGTGAAGGCGTGGTGTCATCGCCGGCCCAGTCTGCTGGGCGAGGAGAGGTTCCATGTGCCGGAGCACCTAGTTTTTGCGTTTGCCGGCGAAGATCAAGAAAAGCGCTCCGAGACTCGCGGCGATGACCGACGCGGCCAGCACACCGACCTTGGCCTCGTCGGCGATCGCCGCACCGGGGCCGAAAGCGAGTCCGGTGATGAACAACGAGACCGTGAACCCGATGCCGGCCACCATGGCCAGGCCCAGCATGGTCAGCCACGAAACCCCGGTGGGCAGCCGCCCCCAGCCCAGCCGCACCACGATCCAGGCGGTCAGCGAAACGCCGAGGGTCTTCCCCAGCACCAATCCGGCCACCACCCCTACCGTGACCGACGACGTCACCGCCTCTCCGAGCACCCCGCCCCGGAGGTCAATACCAGCATTGGCCAGCGCGAAGATCGGCAGCACGACATAACTGCTCCACGGATGCAAGGCACGCTCGAGCCGCTCGGCCATCGACACCGACTCGCCAAGCAAGAAACGGTAACGTCGCAGCTCTTCCGGACCGAGCCGGTCAGGCACCGATTCCCGGGCATACGCCCTGGCCTGTTCCTGGTCGAGAAGTGGTTCGGCCGGGGTGAGCAGGCCCAGCACGACACCGGCGATGGTCGCGTGCACACCGGACTGGAATGTGGCCACCCAGACGAACAGGCCGAGCAGAATGTAGACATACAAAGACCACACCCGGACCCTGCGCAAGGCGATTACGGCCAACAGCCCCAGCAAGGCGAGTCCGAGCCAGGGCAACGAGAGCTCGTCGGTGTAGAAGAGCGCGATGACACTGATGGCCCCGATGTCGTCGACGATGGCCAGTGTCAGCAAGAAGACCCGCGCCGACGATGGGATCCGCCGCCCCAGCACCGCCAGCACACCAAGTGCGAAGGCGATGTCGGTCGCCATGGGAATGCCCCACCCGTGTGCACCCGCACCACCGAAGTTGAACGCCGTGTAGATGGCCGCGGGCACCGCCATGCCACCGAATGCGGCCACGATCGGCACCGCGGCCGAACGCGGATCACGCAGCTCACCACAGGTGAGCTCGTACTTGATCTCGAGGCCGACGACGAAGAAGAACAGCGCCATCAAGGCGTCGTTCACCCAATGCCGCAGGTCCTCTGATAACTCGAAGGTGCCGAGGCGCAGCGTGAACTCGGTGGTCCAGAGTTGTTCGTATGCCTCCGACCACGCCGAGTTGGCCCAGACCAGCGCGGTCACCGCGGCGATCAGCAGGAGGATACCGCCCGCGGCTTCAACACGGAGGAAAGCCGCCACCGGCCGGCCGACGAGCCGGGCCAGCGTGCGGTCACTGGCCATCCAGACCGGCCCGGACCGCCAGATGCCGGCCTCTTCAGCTCGCCGGCGCTCGGAGCCTGCGGCGCTCCAACGCTGCCGGTGCTCGTTCACAACCCCTCGCCCTGGGGCGGGACCTCAGCGCGCCCGGCGCCGGATACGTTCGACGTCGAGCAGCACGACCGAACGCTGCTCGAGGCGGAGCCAGCCACGTCCGACGAAGTCGGCCAAGGCTTTGTTCACCGTCTCGCGAGACGCGCCGACCAGCTGGGCAAGCTCTTCCTGGGTGAGATCGTGAACCACCCGGACACCTTCGTCCGACGGCACACCGAACCGGGTGGACAGATCGAGCAGTTGTTTGGCCACCCTGCCCGGAACGTCGGAGAATACGAGGTCAGCCAATGTGTCGTTGGACCGCCGCAACCGCGAGGCGAGCTGCAGCAGCAGTCCTCGGGCGACCTCAGGGCGCCCACTGAGCAGCGGAATGAGGTCGGCATGGCCGAGCCCCAGCAGTGACGTCTCGGTGACCGCCGTAGCCGTAGCCGAGCGCGGCCCGGGATCGAATAGCGACAGTTCTCCGAACATCTGGCCTGGTCCGAGCAGAGCCAGGAGGTTCTCGCGGCCGTCCTGGGCAGTGCGGCCGAGCTTGATTTTTCCGTCCGTGACGACGTAAACACGGTCTCCTTCGTCGCCTTCACGGAACAACACCTCACTGCGGTCGAGGTGCACCTCCACCATCGAGGCTCGCAGTGCCGCAGCGGCCTCATCGTTCAACTCCCGGAACAACGGTGCGCTGCGCATCGCCTCGTCAACCACTACCTGGCTCCTTCTGATCAGCTGTGCCGGCTCTACTCTGCCGCCCGATTGCCTCGGCGCCGGACGTCGGCAACGTGTTTCGTCTCACGTTCTAACCTCAACTATTGTGCCCGGAGACCATCATGACCCATTATTTGGCCCCACGTGTGTCGCTTGGGCGACACGAAAGCAGGACCCTGGCACGCAGGGAAGTCCACGCCCGGGGCATGACGAACATAAGGTGAGCGTGTGTCTCTCGACCCCGCTGAGTCGCGGCTGGCGCTCGTGCGCCGCGCCCGAAAGATCAATCGTGAGCTGGCGCTGCTTTACCCCGAAGCGCACTGCGAACTCGATTTCACCAATCCGTTCGAGCTACTGGTCGCCACCGTCCTTTCCGCGCAGACCACCGACGTCCGGGTCAACTCGGTCACCCCGTCGCTGTTCGCCGCTTACCCTGACGCGCCCTCGCTCGCCGCGGCCGATCCCGCGCATGTGGAGGAACTGATCCAGCCCACCGGCTTCTTCCGTGCCAAGACCAAGTCCATCATGGGGCTGTCCCAAGCCCTGACCGACCGGTTCGGCGGTGAGGTCCCTGGCACGCTCACCGACCTGGTCACGCTGCCGGGGGTAGGGCGCAAGACCGCCAACGTCGTCCTGGGCAACGCCTTCGGCGTTCCCGGACTCACCGTGGACACACACTTCAACCGGCTGGTGCGGCGCTGGAAGTGGACCGACAAGACCGACGCCGACCACATCGAGGCCGACATCGCCGCGTTGTTCCCCAAGCAAGACTGGACCATGCTGTCGCACCGGGTCATCTGGCACGGCAGACGGCGCTGCCACGCCCGCCGCCCGGCTTGTGGCGCCTGCCCGCTCGAACGCCTCTGCCCGGCCTACGGTGAAGGCCCGACCGACCCTGTCGCGGCGGCCAAGCTGGTCCGGGACGGCCCCCGCGGATGAGCGTGCCAGCATGGCTCCGCAAGATCACTGACGCCGTCGCCGACACCCCGGCGGAGCATCTCTCCGTGTTCACGCCACCGGCCGACGGGACGGCCCGACCGGCGTCCATCCTCATGCTGTTCGGCGAGAGCAACGGCCGGCCCGATGTCCTGCTCACCCAACGGGCCAGCAGTCTGCGCAGTCATGCCGGGCAGGTCTCATTTCCCGGCGGCACCATCGACCCCGAGGACGACGGCCCGGTCGACGCGGCCTTACGGGAGGGTGCCGAAGAAACCGGTTTGGACCCCGCCGGCGTCGACGTTCTGCTGGTTCTGCCCACATTGTGGATCCCGGTCACGAACTACGCCGTCGCTCCAGTCCTCGCCTGGTGGCGTGAGCCGTCACCCGTCGGCGTCGTCGACGCCAGCGAGGTCGAGTCGGTTCACCGGATACCACTGGACCACCTGCTCGATCCGGCCAATAGGCTGCAGGTTCGGCATCCGAGCGGCATTACCGGCCCGGCCTTCCGCGTCGCGGATCTGTTGGTGTGGGGGTTCACCGCCGGCTTGCTGGCACGATTGTTCGATATTTCCGGAATCGACAAACCGTGGGATCGTACCCGGGTGGAGGAACTCAGTGGCTACGCAGCGGGACTATGACAAGTCGCGCGGAATGCGTAGTGCACGCCTGAAGGGAGCTTCGAGTCAGTGATCCTGGGGTTGAACGCTGTCGACTTCATCATCATCGCGCTGGCGGTCGTGGTCGGTTACACCGGTTGGGTCCATGGATTCGTCGTCGGTCTGCTGTCCTTCGCCGGATTCGTCGGTGGCGCCGTAGCGGGATTGCTCCTGGTACCGCTGGTCCTCGGTGGCTTCGAGCCCGGCCTGGGCGTGTCCGTACTGGCCGTCCTGCTCGTTCTCGGCATCGCATCCATCGGACAGGGGCTGTTGTCGTGGGCCGGCGGCTGGGTGCGATCGAAGGTCTCGGCCAGGCCCGCTCGCCATGTCGATGCCGGCGGTGGCGCCGTCCTGGCGATCGTCGGGCTGCTGCTCGCTGCCTGGGCGTGCGGTTTGGCCATCTCCACGGCGGCTATCCCGCACGCCTCAAAGGCCGTCCGTGAGTCCGCGATCCTGCGGACCGTCCACGATGTCGTACCGGTCTCGCCCGATCGCCTACGTGAGGCTTTCCGGGACGTGGTGATCGCCGGCGGGTTCCCTGAGGTGGTGGCTCCGTGGGTGGCAGAGCCGATCCAGGAGGTCGAGCCGCCGTCCGGCATCTTGCACCGCGACCCGGAGATCCGCGCAGCGACCGCCAGCGTCCTCAAGATCACCGGCCGGGCACCGGCATGCTCGCGGGTTCTCGAAGGCACCGGGTTCGTCATCAGCCCGGAACGAGTCATGACCAACGCGCACGTCGTGGCCGGCGTCTCCGAACCGGTCGTCACCTTCCCTGACGGGGACCCGATGGCCGCTGAGGTCGTCTTGTTCGACCCCGACACCGACCTCGCTGTGCTGGCCGTGCCAGACCTGCCTCTAGATTCACTCGAGCTTGCCGAAGAACCGCCCTCCAACGGCGACGACGCCGCCGTGATCGGCTTCCCGGGCCGCGACCCGCTGACCGTCAGCCCGGCCCGGATCCGCGGGCAGCACGAGCTGCTCGGGCGCGACATCTACGGCGACGACACCGTCAGCCGGGATGTGCTCGCCCTGCGGGGAAGCATCCGTCCCGGCAACTCCGGTGGTCCGCTCGTTTCCGAGGACGGCACGGTCTACGGCGTCATCTTCGCCGCGTCACTGACCGACCCGAACACCGGGTACGCGCTCAATCTCGGCGAAATCGAACAGTTCGCCGAGGCTGCGCCGGACGCCACCGAAGCCGTATCCACCGGGCCCTGCGCGTGACGATCCCCACCTCTGAGGCGAACCCGGCAGGGCGAGTGGCGACATGTAGAATCGTGGCGAAATCACGGCAGACCAGGCGCCAATGATGGCGCCTGGTAACTATTTGTGCCATGTGTAGCAACACGGTAGGCAGCCCTGACGTTTGCGTGCAGACATTCGGAGGTACCGTTCTGGTGACCAGGCGAGCAGCGACTGAGCGCGGTCAATGATCCTTCCGATTGCTCTTGCGGTGCTGGCAATCACGGCAGCCGCCGCTCCAGCCATCACTGCGCGGCTCGGCCGGAATGCCGGTTACCCGATCGCGGCGATTTTCCTGATTCTCGCGCTGCTCATCGCGGCCGAAACCGGTGACCTAGCCGACGGCGGATCGGTCTCCACCGCGTGGGACTGGATGCCGACCATCGGCGTTTCCTTCCGGTTGCATCTCGACGGGCTGTCCTTCCTGTTCGCCATGCTGGTCCTCGGCGTCGGCTCGCTGATCATGGCGTACAGCCCGCGTTACCTCAAGGTCAACGAACGGCACGGTCGTTTCTACGCCCTGCTGACGCTGTTCGCAATGTCGATGCTCGGGCTGGTGTTGGCCCGGGATCTGGTGCTGCTCTTCATCTTCTGGGAAGCCACCACGCTCTCGTCGTTCCTGCTGATCGGCGGCGGTGGCATCAAGGCGGTGCGGCCGGCCACCCGGGCCTTCGTCGTCACTGTCATCGGGGGCCTGGCACTACTCGGCGCTATCGTGCTCATCTCGATCACTGCCGGCACCACCAACATCTCCGAGATCATGGCCGATCCAGCGGTGGTCTCCGAGTCGCCGTACGCGCCAGCCATCGCGGTCCTGCTCCTCCTCGCGGCCTTCACGAAGTCGGCACAACTCCCGTTCCACTTCTGGTTGCCCGACGCCATGGTGGCGATCACCCCGGTCAGCGCGTATCTACACGCCGCCACTCTGGTCAAGGGCGGTATCTACCTGCTCATGCGGTTCTCACCGCTGTTCAGCGACTCGGGCATGTGGCGCGTGACGTTGATGACCGTCGGGCTCACCACAGCCATCGTCGGCGCGTTGTTCGCACTGAAACAGCACGATCTAAAAGCACTCCTGGCGTACTCCACAGTGAGTCAGCTCGGCTTTCTGATCGCCCTGGTCGGAGCCGGCACACCGGCGGCCCTGGCCGCCGCGGCCCTGCACACATTCGCGCACGCCCTGTTCAAGGCCACGTTGTTCATGCTGGTCGGGATCATCGACCGGGAAGCAGGCAGCCGAGACGTCAGAGAGCTCGGCGGTCTGCGTCGGGTCATGCCCATCACCGCCACGCTCACCGGCCTGGCCGCGATGTCGATGGCCGGTATACCGCCGTTCATCGGGTTCGTCAGCAAAGAAGAGGCGTTCAGCGCTCTCCTCGACACACCGGGCCCAGCCTGGGCCGGCTGGGTCGCCGCTCTGGCCGCCGTCGCCGCGGCCGGGCTGACTTTCGCCTACGGCTTCCGTATCTTCTACGGCGCCTTCGCCGGCCCCACCACCCAGCGCCGGCTGTACGAGCCGAGCAAGGCCTTCCTGACACCGGCCGCGATTCCCGCGGCCCTGGGGCTCATCCTCGGCCTGACGGTAGGTGTGCTGACTCCCATGGTCAACCGCACGGTTCAAGACACCGTGATGACCGAGACCGACGCCAGCCTCAGCCTGTGGCACGGGTTCAGCGCCCCACTCGCGCTCTCGGCAACCACCTTCGCGATGGGGCTGCTCCTCTTCTTCTACCGGTATCCGGTCGACCGGCTGCTGCACCGCCATCGTTTGCCGATCACCGGCGCGGGAGCCTTCGACTCCATCTACGACGCATGTCTTCGCCTCGGCGCCTGGGTCGGCCGGCCCGCCCGGGCGAGCAGCATCGGTGCTCACCTCGGATGGCCGATAGCCGGATTGCTGGCCTTGGGCATCGTCGGGTTGTTGCGGTGGCCCGACGTCGCCGCCGAACCGGTCTCCAGGTCGCGTCCGGAAGACTGGGCCGTCGTCGCCATTCTGGCGCTGGCCGTGCTGGCGCTGTGCCTGACGAAGACCCGGCTGACCGCCATCGTGCTCCTCGGGGTTGTCGGCTTCATGGTCGGCATCTGGTTCCTCATAGCCGGCGCTCCCGACCTTGCGCTCACTCAGCTACTGGTCGAGATCCTCACCGTCGTGGTGGCCGTGCTCGTGCTGCGACATCTGCCACCTGTCTTCCAGCACGTGCGCCGTACCCGGCGCACGTTGGCGGCGATAGCCGCCGTCACCAGCGGTCTGGTGGCCGGCGCGGCTACCTTCCTGCTCACCGGCCGGCGCGAACAGTCACCCGCGGCGCAGTACCTCATGCGAGAAGCCGAGAACGACACCGGCGGACGCAACGTGGTCAACACCGTGCTGGTCGACTTCCGTGCGCTTGACACACTCGGCGAGGTCACTGTCCTGGCCATCGCCGGCCTCGGCCTGATGTCGCTGCTGCGCTACACCGCGCCGCCGCCGACCGACCTCAGCAATGCCGGCAACGTCGCGCCTCCGGACCGGCTGGGCAATATGGTGATCTTCCAATTCACCGCTCGCCTGCTCTTCCCCGGCACCATGGCGATTACGGTGTACCTCCTGTTGCGCGGCCACTACGAGCCCGGTGGCGGATTCATCGCCGCACTCGTCGCCGCTGTCGGTTTCGCCGTGCTGCAATTGCCCGGCGGACCGATGCAACCACCCAGGATCCCGGCGTTGCCACTGATCCGCGGCGGGTTGGCGTTGTCCGTCATCGTCGGCGTGTGGGGCCTGGTGGACGGTTCGTTCCTGCGGCCGTTGAGCGGCTACCTCACCATCGGCAACCTGGACATCTCGATGACGTCCTCGCTTCTGTTCGACGTCGGAATCCTGATGATCGTCCTCGGCATGAGCCTGGCCGCTTTCGAACGCCTCGGCCGCGGGATCGTGACCGAGGTCGGCCAGACCGCGCCCGAACCCGTCCTCCAGGGGCAAGGAGGTGATCGGCGATGACCGCAGCGTTTGTCGTCGGACTGCTCATGGCTGGCGGTGTCTACCTCGTCTTCCAGGCCGGTTTGGTACGCGTCACCATCGGATTCGTTCTCATCGGTCACGCGCTCAACTCGCTTCTGGTCGCCGCCGGAGGTATGGGTTTCCGGGCCGTCTCGTTCATCGGGACGTCATCGCCCGATGAAGCCGCCGACCCCCTACCCCAAGCCTTCGCGTTGACCGCCATCGTCATCACCTTCGGGATCACCGTGTACTTGTTCGGCATGGCTCGCTCCGGCGCCGACGAGATACCGGCCGACGACGATGTCTCGGAAGAGGAGCAGAAGTCGTGAACAATCTCCTGCCCTTCGTCGTCGCCCTTCCTCTGCTGGCTGCCGCGATCACACCGTTGACCGGCCGCAACATGCTGGTCCGCCGCATCCTCCTGCTGGGCTCGCCGGCACTAGTCCTGCTGTTCGCCGTCCTGCTCGTGATCGAGACCCATGACGGAGACGTCGTAGTCGAACAGGTCGCGGACTGGGATGCCGGCATCGCGATCGCCTTCGCCGCGGACTTGTTCAGCGCACTCGTGCTGGTCGCGATGTCGCTACTGACGCTCGTGTGCTCGATGTTCCTGTGCGCTACCGGCGACGACGAAGACCCCTTGGTGATTCCGCTGGTCCTGGTGCTCTCCGGAGGTGTCTTCGGTGCGCTGTTGACAGCGGATCTGTTCAACCTCTTCGTCATGATCGAGGTCGCGCTCATACCCAGCTACGTGCTGATCTCGAAATCGATGAAAGCCTCGGCGCTCTCGGCCGGCCGCATCTACCTGACGGTAAACCTCATGGGCTCGTCCATTCTGCTGGGTGGCATCGCCTTGGTCTACGCGGTCAACGGCAGCGTTCACCTCGGTGAACTGGCCGGCGCGGGCGAGGTCAGTGGCATGGCGGCGTTCGCGGGCGGACTCATTCTGGTGGCGCTGGGCCTCAAGGGTGCGCTGGTGCCACTGCACGGCTGGCTCCCACGGACGTACCCGTACACATCTCCCGCTGTCACCGCACTGTTCTCCGGCCTGCTGACCAAGATCGGCATCTACGGCCTGTTCCGCGTCTACTCGGTCTACTTCGAAGGAGCGAGCCCGGTCCAGGGCATCATCCTCGCGGTCACGGTCGTCACCATGGTGATCGGAGTGTTCGGGGCGCTCGGTGAGACGAGCATGCGCTCCATCCTCGCCTTCCACATGGTCAGCCAGGTCGGCTACATCGCACTGGGCCTCGGCTTCTTCGGTGTCGCTGGGATGGCAGCGTCTATCTTCTACCTGCTGCACCACATGATCGTGAAAGCCAGCCTCTTCCTTTCGGCGGGCGCGATCGAGACACAGGAAGGAACCGATCGGCTCAGCAGGCTCGGTGGGTTCGCCCGGCGAGAACCGGTGCTCGCGGTGGCATTCTTCGTGGCAGCACTGTCTCTGGCTGGCATCCCACCGTTCTCGGGCTTCGTCGCCAAGTTCACCCTCATCCGCGCCGCGATGTCCGAAGGCGCCTACATCGCAGGCGCCGTGGCGCTAGCCGTCAGCATCTTCACGCTGCTGTCCATGCTGAAGATCTGGAACTCGGTGTTCTGGGGCGAGGCGACCAGCACCCCGTCCGGCCAGCCGTCCGGGTCCGGCACCGCAGCCGGTGCCACCACGCTCACCGCGCCGAGCCGGGTCCGGATCCGGCGCACGCTGATCATTCCCGCGGTGCTGCTGGCTCTCGTCACCATTTCGCTCGGGCTCGGCGCGGAAATCCTGCTGCCGCTGGCCGAGACAGCCGCCCAAGGCCTGGTCGACACCACGGCATACGTTCAGGCGGTGACCGGAGGATGACTCGTATGATCCGGCGCACCGGGCAGGAGCTGGCCCGGATTCCACGGCTGCTCGTCTTCGTGGGCTACTTCGCCTACGCGTTGGTCGTCGCCAGCCTCTGGGTCGCCTGGGACGTGCTCACGCCCCGGCAACGGCTGCGAGCAGGCATCGTCGCGATGCCGATGCAGGGCCGGACCCCGATGGAGATGACGCTCATGGCCAACCTGGTCTCGCTCACCCCCGGGACGCTCTCGGTGACGATCAACGCCGAACCGAACGTTCTCTATGTGCACGGCATGTACCAGGACGACGCCGAAGCGTTCCGCCAAGAGTTGCAGGATTTCGAACGGCGCATGCTCTCCGCGGTTCGCATCCACGACCGGCCTTCCCGGACGGGGGACATGTCATGACCATGGTCGACATCGGGCTCATCGTGGTCGCGCTCGGGTTCGTGCCAGCTATCTGGCGAATGGTCATCGGGCCGACCGATGCCGACCGAGCCACGGCGGGCGATTTCACGTTCTTCTTGTTCGTGGCCGCCGCTGCTCTCCTGGGCGTCCGGCTGGAGACTCGGATGTTCTTCGACGTCGTGCTGGTCGCCACCCTCGTCGGCTTCCTCGGCACCGTCGTGCTCGCGCGCCTCGTGGACAGGAGGGACCGATGAACATCCTCGATGTGGCCAGCGGCATCTGTATTGGTGTCGGCATCTTCTTCATCGCTGTCGCGGCCCTGGGCATCATCCGGCTACCCGACGTCTACTCACGACTCAGCGCGGTCACCAAGGCCGCCACGCTCGGCGTTGTGCTGATCCTGGCCGGGGCATTCCTGAACAAGCCGTCATGGCAATCGCTGATCACTCTCGGGCTGGCAGCCGCGCTCCAATTCGTCACGGCGCCCGTCGGCGGGTTCGCGCTCGGCCGCGCCGCGTTCCGGTCGAAGAGCCCGCTCGCCGCCGCCACCGGCTACGACCAGCTGAGCGACGCCGTCGAAGAATCCCAGCAACGCAACCCCGGCTGAGCCCCGGACGCCAGGCACCTCCGCCGCTGGGGTGCCCAGGCATCACGTGAAACGCCGCAGCCACTCCAAGAGTGCATCCGTCACGAGTTCCGGGGCCTCCTCGTGGGGGAAATGCCCGGTGCCTTCCAGCCGCAACCAGTCGTAACTGTCGCCGGTGAACTCCCGCGAAGCAGCGGCCAATTGCGGGGTGATGTAACGGTCTTCGGCGCCATGAATCTGCAGCACCGGCAGATCGACAGGGACCTCGAGCCGCTTGGCGAGGCGCCGGCCGTTGGCGCGCGGCAGCGACCGCACTGCCCACCGCTGATACTCCAAAGCGCAGTGCGGCGCCGGCCAGATACGCATCGCAGCCCGGTAACGGGTGCTCGCTTCGTCGTCGGGAAACGCACTGCCGGGCGCCGACCACCGGCGCAGCAACTTCTCGACAAGCGCGCCATCGCCGGCGGTCAACCGCCGCTCCGGAACCAGTGGCGCCTGGGCGCCCAGCAGGAAGCCGGTCCGTACGAGGCCACCCTGCATCAGATGCCGCCGCAGCACCAGCGGATGAGGCATAGACATCGCGACCACACCCCGGACATGTGCCGGCCGTAGCGCCGCGGCGGTCCATGCGCCGTAGGCACCCCAGTTGTGCCCCACGACGACCGCGTCGCGTTCACCCATGGACCGGATCACGCCGGTGATGTCGGCGGCGAACGTGACGGGATCGTAGCCCCGTGGTGGTTTATCGCTGCCGCCATAGCCACGCAGGTCCATGGCCACCGCGCGCCAACCCGCGTCGGCGAGCCGGGGCAGCTGATGACGCCATGCCCACCAGAATTCGGGGAAACCGTGCAAGAAGAGCACCAGTGGGCCGTCGCCGACCTCCGCGACGTGGAACTGCGCGCCGTTGGCCGCGATCTGCCGGTGATTCCACGGGCCGGGAACATTGAGGTCATTACGGACCAGTTGCGCGAAACTCACGACGTCGAACCAGCCTGAACCGGCCGGATGGCCTGCTTGGCTGCACGCTGGGCTCGCTTGGGTCCACTCACCGATCCGAACCGGTTCTTGGCGACCAGCCCAAGTATCGCCGCGAGCAAAAGCTGTGCGCCCGCGGTGATCAGGAACGCCCATCCCAGCCCCAGACCCAGCGCATGGATACCGAAGGCCAGCGCGATGGACAGCATGACCAGCGCCAGCAGCGCGAGCAAGGCGACGACCGCCAGCAAGGCCCCGCCCAGCCCGACCGCCTTCGCGTCCTCCCGTATCTCGGCCTTGGCGAGCTCGATCTCGTCTTTGACCAGGCCGGACAGATCGTCTTTGATCTCGCCGATCAGCTGGCCGGTGGACACGGCAGGGGCGGCGTCAGCGGACCTCGTCGTCATGGAAATCTCCTGTTACAGCTAAGTCGTCCGATGAGATCTGAATCTCTAGGCGACTCTAGAACACCCAGACCGTCATTGTGCTCGGTCGCAGTGGAATATGCGTATGCGAACCCTTGGTCTACTAGCGCATGAATGGGGCCACATGCTCCCATGTTGGATCATGTGCCGTGGCGACGGATGCCTTGCCACGGTTCCATTTGTCCAGAACCGGACCGATCGAATCCGGATCGAGTTCCAGGCCGTCGATGTAGAAGTGGGCCACTACCTGACCTCCGCCGGTCACGTGCCCGAGGTGCACCGCGTGTGGTCCGTCGCCGCCGAAGACTTCCAGGATGTGGCCTTCGAGTTCCTCGATGTCACCGGAAATGGACGGATCGACGGGCATTCCGTTGTCGCCCGCCTCATAAGTGAGGACCACGGCGACATGGGTGTCAGCCAGCGGGTAGGTGTGCCGGCTCGCGGAACGCCGGATGATGGCGAAGACCGGGCCCTTGGTTCCCTGACCTTTCATCGCCGCCCATTCACCGCTGCCTTCGCCGGTGCTGGCGCCCGAGCCGGAGAGCTGGGCCACGACATGGTCGAGCGAGGTGAGCGGGATGGCGTCGATCGGAGGATCCACCGACACTGCCACCGAGCCGATCCAGCGCTCGACTCCAGGCTCCCCGAGAGCAGCGTCGAGGCCGAGGAAGGCTACGTGGAGCCGGTGATCCTGGTCGACCAGCGTGAACAGCGGGTGATGGACGACGACGTTCACCTGGCTCGACGCCGGATCCACCCGGGCTCCGATGACCATCTCCGCCATCGCGAACTCATAGCCGTCGACGTTCAGCACGGCTGCTTGAAGGGCCGCCGGGTCACGTCGGCGGGTGGAGAAGAACTCGACATCGGGGTCGTCCGGCGCTGCGAGCAGCCAGCGTTCAGCCGTAGCGCGAGTCTCGTGCTGCCCGGCGCTGGTGACGACCAAGCCGAAGCTCTTCTCCTCGCTGCCGGTGATGTCCCAGGTCAAGCGGTCGTCAATGGCCATAATCCACGGCTGAAGCAGCCGCAGTGCGTCGTCCTTGCGCTCCTCGCGGAGCGCTTCGACCACGTCTATGCGGTTGCCCTCCCACCAGGACCAGAACTCAGCGATCGCCGGACGCGGGTCGGCGCCGCGCCTCGTTTTACGTCGAAAAAGCCCCATGCCGCCAGCTTCTCACGCTCAATGATGACGGTGCCCGTGTAGGGCGCTGTCCAGTGTCATGTGTACCTGATAACGGTCTGCGCGGTACCACGACGTGACGTGTTCCATAGCTCGACCGGATGCGTAGGACGTCTTGCGGAACACCAGCAACGGCGCCGCCGGCGGCACCCGAAGCAACCTGGCGCGCAGCGGATCCGCTCCTTCTGCCCAGACACTCTGCGCGGCAGAGTCCAGTACCCGCCCGTAGTCATGCGCGAGTATCGAGTAGACCGAGCTGGTCAGATCCCGCTCCAGCAGGCCGGGAAGCGGCGAAGCCGGAAGCCAGGAGACCTCGTGCGCCATCGGTGCGCCGTCGGCCGATCGCAGCCGCTCGATCCGGAAGGCGCGATCGGTCACGTCCAGCCCGAGGGCTGCCCGAGCAGGAGGCGGCGCGACAGTCTCGTCCGCGCCGAGCACCACGGTAGAGGGCTTGTGGCCACGCCGGCGCATGTCTTCGGTGAATGAAGCCAGGTGCATCTGGGACTCGATCTTGGGCGCGGCGACGAAGGTGCCTTTGCCCCGGACGCGATAGAGCCGACCCTCGGACACGAGGCGGCCCACCGCTTCGCGGACTGTGGCCCGGCTGACTCCGAACCTCTCCACGAGCTCACGCTCGGACGGAATCGGGGCATCCGGTACCAGCTCACCCTCGACTAACGCGAGGAGGATCTCCCGCAGCTGCCGGTGTTTGGGCACAGGGCCATCGACGACACTCACTACGGAAAGGGTAGTTCAGATGACGCCCGCAGGGGACCAGACGATGTTCCGCTAAGTAACTGATGTCAAGATGTGACCGGCTGACACCAAGCCGCGCCACCCGGAGGAGACCCACGTGACCGAGACGACCATGGCCCGCGAGATCGCCGAGCAGCCGGCGGCGCTCGCCCGTACATTGCAGGCATTGCGGCCCCAGCGCGCGGAGTTGCAGAAGCTCGCGGCAGACCGGCGCGTCGTGTTGTTCGTCGCCCGCGGCTCCTCCGACAACGCCGCCATCTACGGCCGCTACCTGCTGGAAGTACACGCCGGCCGGGCCAGCGGACTGGCCGCGCCCAGTGTCGCCACCCATTACCAAGCCTCCATCGACCTGTCCGAGGCGCTCGTGGTGTGCGTTTCACAGTCGGGTGAGACGGAGGAGATCGTCGAAACTCAGGCGTGGGCCGCCGGACGCGGAGCCCGCACCGTTGCGGTGACCAATGACGGCGCGAGCTCGCTGGCCAACGCCGCCGACGTCGCGCTCGTCACCCAGGCCGGTACCGAGCTAGCGGTTCCCGCCACGAAGTCCTACACCGCACAACTCGCCGCCATGGCGGTCCTCGCCGGTTCGCTGGCTCCCGAGCCGGACGCACTTGATGCGGACCTGGACCGGGTTCCGGATGAAGCTGATCGTCTCATCTCCGCACGCGCGGGCGTCGACGCTGCCGCGGAGAAGCTGGCGTCCACAGCTGAGGCTCTTGTCAGTGGCCGCGGCATCGCCTTCGGCACGGCGCTCGAGGCGGCGCTGAAGCTCGAAGAGACATGCCTACGCCCGGTCCGGGGATTGTCATACGCCGACCTGCGGCACGGTCCCATCGCCGTCGTCGATTCCGACCACGTAGCGCTGCTGGTCTCCGCGAGCGACGGCCCGATGGTCCCGGGAATGACCGACCTCGCCCACGATCTGCGCCGGCGTGGCGCCGCTGCCACGATCGGCATCGGCGGGGACAACGGCTTCGCCGATGCTGTCGACATCGCGGTGCCCGGACCTGACCTACCCGAGCTCGTCGCTCCACTGGCGCTGATCGTGCCGGCACAGCTGATCGTCGAGACACTGGCCCGGCAACTCGGGCTCAACCCGGACGCTCCGCGAGGGCTGTCCAAGGTCACCCAGACCGACCCTGCCTAGCCACGCCTCCAGGCCACGCCCCACTGATGATCACCACATAGCCGGTCGCGGCTCCCGCATCGGTGATCGTTGCGGGAGCCGTCAGGTGGCGTGCTGACGGATCCAGGCATGCATGGCGATGGCCGCAGCCGCGCCGGCGTTGATGGAGCGGGTGGAACCGAACTGCGCGATGGACAGGCAGACATCGACGTGCTCGCGTGCTTCGCCGGAAAGTCCTGGGCCTTCCTGGCCGAACAAGAGCACGCCCGCAACCGGCAGATCGAACGTCTCGAGCGGCACCGCCCCGGGCAGATTGTCGATGCCGATCACCGGCAGATCACGCTCATGCGCCCAAGCGGCCAGCGCGGCAAGGTCGGTGTGGTGCCGGATGTGCTGGTACCGGTCGGTCACCATGGCGCCCCGCCGGTTCCACCGGCGCCGCCCCACGATGTGGACCTCCGCGGCAAGGAACGCGTTGGCCGTGCGGACCACCGAGCCGATGTTGAAATCGTGCTGCCAGTTCTCGATGGCCACATGGAACGTATGCCGCCGCTTGTCGAGGTCCGCCACGATGGCTTCACGCCGCCAGTAGCGATACTCGTCGACGACGTTGCGGCGGTCGCCGTGTTCGAGAAGCTCTGGGTCATATCGCGGGTCGTCCGGCCAGGGCCCCTCCCAGGGGCCGACGCCGTGCGGTAACTCGTCGTCGGCGACAGGTTCGTCAGCTGCGTCCACAGCAGACACCGTAGTGCCGGATCAGTGCGAGGCGCCCTCCAGTGCGCCTCGCACGGCCTCCAGCGCTTCTCTCGGCGCCGGCACCCGGCCGGAACTGACGACCACGCCATCGACGATGATCGCGGCGTACCCCGGTGCCCGCAACGCCGCTCGCAGCGCCGTGAACCACCCGCCTCCTCCGCGGCGTGCGGCCGCGACGAGCGTCGGCAGCAGATACAGGTGATTGCGGGGGTCGACGATCTCCACTGCGACGCCACCTGGGAGATGCTCACGGAGGTAGCGGTAGACCTCGGCGAAAGGTGCCCAGCTGTCACGCTCGATGTTCCGCGTACCGCCCCGGAGCGGATGGTGCATCGGGTCGACACACAGTCCTTTGGTGGATCCGCCGCTGCAACACCCGGCTCCTACGCCGTCGGACATGTCCCACGGGCGGATCAGCACGACCCGGCTCGGGGCCTGCACGTGCTCATCCCCCGGCGGATGATGGCGTTGCGTGATCGGGTTCATTCCTGGGACTCGCTCCCCGGTCCGGATCCAGCGCCTCCGGACGTGTCGCTACCTCCGAGCGTACCCGCTCGGCGCTCGCTCACGGTGCGCCGCAGCGCGACGCCGGCCTCGACGATCAGCCACAGCGCGAGCGCCAAGATGATCAGGTCGAGCGGCACCAGAATCCACCGCTCGGGGCTGTCCCAGAACTCTCCTAGCTGGATGAACAGCGCCCAGGTGGTCATCACCAGGAGGAAGGCCATGGGTATCAGAATCGCGATCGGGTTGCGCATCCGCTTGGTGACCCATACCGCGACCACTGCCAGCGCCAGACCAGCAGTGAGCTGGTTGGTGGTGCCGAACAGCCGCCAGAGCGTGCCGAAGGCGAAACCTCGGTCGTCCTCGCCTGGCATCAGTGCGAGAGCCAGCGGGAGCGCTATGGCCACCAGCCCGGCCAGCGTCAGGCTGCGCGACAGCCGGTTCCACTTGAGGATGCCGGCGATCTCCTGGACGACGTACCGCTGCAGCCGGACTCCGGTATCCATGGTGGTGGCCGCGAACGATACGACCACGACGGCGGCGAAGACGGTGGCCAGCGCGAAGTCGATGCCGAGGTTGCTCGCGAACTGGCCGATCCCCTCGACGAAGTTGCCCGTTGCTCCGCCCGACGCGGTGGCGAAATCCGGATACCGCTCGTCCCAATCGAGCCGGGTGGCGGCGACGCCGGCAGTGACGGCCAGCACCGATGCGAGCGCGAGGCTGCCCTCGCCCAGCGCCCCCATGTATCCCACATGGCGGGCGTCGGTCTCCTTGTCCAGCTGTTTCGACGTCGTTCCCGATGACACAAGCGAATGGAACCCGGAGATGGCGCCGCAGGCGATCGTGATGAACAGGAACGGGAAGATGCTGGGAGACCCCTCGGGCACGTCGTTCAGCGCCGGAGCGACGATGGTGTCCCAGCCGATCAGGACGCCGGCAAAGGTCACCCCCAGGGCAATGAACAACTGGTGGGAGTTGATGTAGTCCCGCGGCTGGAGCAGTAGCCACACGGGCAGGCGGGATGCGATGAACGTGTAGGCGAACATGATGACGATCCACACGTCGCGCGGCTCCATGCCGAGCCAGTCGGCAAATCCGGTGATCTCGATCGGGTTGTGGTGGCCCACCCAGATCAGGAAGTACAACCCCACCACGCCGACGAGTGACGGCACCAGCGCGGGTGACTTGGTCCGGTAGATGTATTGACCGATCGCGATGGCCAGCGGGATCTCCACGAAGATCGGGATCACCGCACCGGGGAAGGCAACGAGCAAATTCCCGATGACGACCGCGAACACGGCGTTGACCAGGGTCAGCAGGAAAAAGATGATGCACAAGAACAGGACTCGTGACCGGGTGCTGATCACTTCGGCGGTCAAGGTGCCGATGTTCTTGGCCTTGTGCCGGACCGAGACCGCCAGCGCGCCGAAATCGTGCACGCCCGCGGCGAAGATGGTGCCGATGACGATCCACAGCAGGGCCGGTACCCAGCCCCAGAACACCGCGATGGCCGGTCCGACGATGGGCGCTGCCCCGGCGATCGAGGTGAAGTGGTGCCCGAAAAGTACGTGTTTGTTCGTCGGCACGAAATCGACGCCGTCGGAGAACTCATGGGCGGGGGTGACGAAGGCCGGATCCAGTGCGTAGACCTTCTCGGCGAGGTACCTCGAGTAGTAGATGAATCCCAGCGCGAACAAGGCAAGTACGCTGACCGCGACGACGATGGCGGGCATGCAGCCTCCCGAGGGCTCTGTCGGCCACCCCCCAAGGCCGCGCAACCATAGGACCTTGCTGCGATGCAGCATGACGTAGATCACAATGCCACGCAAGGCCCGACACGGACCGCTGCCCGGACCCGTAATCTGAACAGGACTCGCCGCTAGTCTTCAGCGCACCGGGAGGTTGCCCTGAGCCTCGACGCCGATCTACATCAGGTAATCCGATCTGCCACCGCCGCCGAGCTGTCCTGGGTGGGTCCCGACGGACGGCCCGACGCCGCCCCGGCCACCCCGCTCTTGCTGGCCGACCAGCCCGTGGTGGCGCTGCCGTATGCCTACGACCAGCTGGCCAGGACCATCGCCAAGGCGCCCGCCGTCGGCCTCACGTTGTCCGATCCACGTCTGACCGGCGCCAACTGGAAGCCACTCGCAGTCATCGCCCGGCCACGGCTGATCGAGGACCGTGATGGCGCGATCTTCGCCGAACACCTGGTGACTCAAGAACTCAGGAAGTATCCCCCAGCCAGAGCGCTGATCGACTCACCGATGCTCCGGCGCGAGCATTGGTGGTACGTGCCACGCTTGCTGATTCTCATCGAGCCTGACTCTGCGACCGCTGTCACCGCCGTCGCGGCACGTCGCGAGCCGAGCGACCTTCTGCTGAGTGTCACCGACGGCATCGACATCACCATAGATACCGTTCGCCCCGAAGACACCGGCACCGAACAGCTCCGGCTCACCAGCCTGACCGGCCGGGCGCTGCCCGACGGGGCAGCCGCGTTGCTGGGCCACGACTTCTCGGTACCCGACTTCGAGCGCTGGACGTCTTGGCTGACCCGTGGTCAGCTGAGCGACGGGTTCCTCCGGGTCGAAGAACGTCCAGAACGGACCACCCTGGAGCCCACGCTCACTCTCTGGCAGCGGTTCCGGCGGCAACGCCAGCTCGAGCGAGCGTGCCGCCGCGGCCTGAACGCGTGACAGTGTCCGGGTGAGGAAAGATCCGGGTGCCGGGACCACCAAGCTGCTCCGGCGCATGGAGTCTCTCCATGGTGTGGTGGGCATCCGCGCCGGGCCTGGGTGGATGGAGTCTCTCCATGGTGTGGTGGGCATCCGCGCCGGGCTTGGGTGGATGGAGTCTCTCCATGGTGCGGTGGGCATCAGCGAGGGAGGCCGATGGCGGAGCCCCTCTCCGACCGAGTCTGCGGGCAAGGAGAGACTCCTTCCACCCAGGAACGGCTCTCCGCCGGGGCAAGGAGAGACTCCTTCCACCCAGGAACGGCTCTCCGCCGGGGCAAGGAGAGACTCCTTCCACCCAGGAACGGCTCTCCGCCGGGCAAGGAGAGACTCCCGCTACCCAAGAGCTACTATGCCCCCACAAGCCCCAAGTCAGCCGGCCCGAAGGCGGCGCGGTACTCCAGGCCTGCCTCTTCCACCCGTTCGCGAGCTCCGGTGTCGCGGTCGACGATGACCGCCACGGCGACGATGTCCGCCCCGGCCGTTCGCAGTGCGTCGACGGCCGTCAGCACGCTGCCGCCGGTCGTAGACGTGTCTTCGACGGCCAGCACCCGCCGGCCGGCGACCTCCGGCCCCTCGATCTGCCGGCGCAGGCCATGCTGTTTCTCGCTTTTGCGCACGACGAAAGCATCGAGGTTGTGTCCGCGACGGTGGGCGGCATGCAACATGGACGTCGCCACTGGATCCGCGCCCAGCGTGAGCCCGCCGACGGCGGCGATGTCGAGGTCGGCTGTGAGGTCGAGCATCACCTCGCCGATCAGCGGCGCGGCCTCGCCATCCAAGGTGACCCGCCGCATGTCGACGTAATAGTCGGCTTCCTTGCCGGACGAGAGGACGACCCGGCCGTGCACTACGGCCTTGTTGATGATGTGCTGTCTCAGTAGGTCCCGTGTCTCCACGGCTCACGAGCGTACGGCAAGGTGGATGTGTGAAACCCGGCGCATTGGTACTGGTAACAGGTCCGGTCGATCCGGTCGACTGGTGGGCGGCCACACAGCGGGAGCTAGCCGGCACCGGCCTGGCGATCCTGGCACCGCGAGACGGGGCCGCACCACCGTTGTTCGGCGTGTCCTGGATCGCGTCCGTGGCACAGGCCCTGAACACCTCGGCTCTGGACGACCCGCTAGCCCTGGTCGCTCACGGCACCGCCGGCCCGCTGCTGCCGGCGTTGGCCAGAGCCCAGCGAGCGGCCGGCCGGCACGTCGGCGGCTACATCTTCGTCGACGCCACGCTGCCCCGCCCCGGCACCACCAGCCACCTCGATTTGCTGCGCGCCGCCGCACCGGCGGAGGCCGATGTCGTGCATGAACGGCTGCACGAGTCGGGTGGGCTCTGGCCGGCTGACCCAGCCGGTGGTGTCCGGCAGCACGACCACCAGTTCTGGACGGAGACGTTGCCGCCGGCCATCGACTGGCCGGATGCACCGTGTATCTATGTACGCACCGGCCAGGAGGCGCCTGGTTGCGGCGACACCGCCTTCTGGGCCAGGTCCGCGGGTTCGCGCGGCTGGCCGGTGATCGAGGAGACGGACGTGACCGCCGGTCTCGCCCGAGCGCTCGATCAACTACCTGGCTGAGCGGCGACGGTCCGGATGACGGCGGCCGGTGGCCTGCACCAGGCGCCGTGGCAACCGAGGAACAACCACGGCGGCGGCTTTGTATACGACGCCCGGCACCGAGACGGTCTTACCGCGGCGCAGGTCACGCAGGGCAGCATCGACCAGGGTGTCGGCATCGAGCCACACCCAGGACGGCAGGCCCGTCATATTCATCTGAGCCCGGTCGTGGAACTCGGTCCGGGTGAACCCCGGTGCCAGGGCCATCGCGCGCACACCGGTGCCGGTCAGCTGTGCCGCCAGGCCCTCGGTGAAGGATGTGACCCACGCCTTCGCCGCGCTGTACGTGCCGCGCGGTACCCAGCCCGCCACCGAACTCACGTTGATCACCGCACCGGCGCCCCGTTCGGTCATCACCGGGACCGCGGCATGGGTCAGCCGTAACACCGCTCGGACGAGTACGTCGAGCAATTGCTCCTCGTCGGCGATGTCGTTGGCGAGGAAGGGTTTACGCAATGCGAAGCCGGCGTTGTTGACCAGGAGGTCCACCGGTCGCTGCCGGTCGCGAAGCCGCTCTTCGACTCGGGTGGTGTCAGCCGCGAGATCGGCCGGCATGATCTCGATCTCGACGCCGTAGGCACCGCGCAGCTCGCCGGCGACCGAAGCCAGTCGTTCCTCGTCCCGAGCGACAAGGACAAGCGCGAAGCCCCGCGATGCGAGCTTGCGAGCGAAAGCCAGACCGATGCCGGCCGTAGGTCCGGTAACGAGCGCCGTAGGCATGGGCAACTACCCTACGAGACCGCGCGCTGAACGTGACCACGGCATCCGCAGCGCCTCCCGGGTGATCAGTAACACAGAGTTGCCTTCGGGTTGGCACCCGGAGGGCCGTAGACTGGTGCCGACAGTGCCGGGCGTCATCCTCGCGCATGACCTGACCCGGCCTTAGACTGGCAGCCGATGTCATCGATGAGTCACGACGGGGGTCATGTGCCCGGCAGCGACAGAGGAGACGCAGAGGCGAAGCTGCGCCAAGCGCTCGCCGCGGTTGCCCCTGGCACCGAACTGCGCGAAGGGCTCGAACGTATCCTGCGGGGCCGCACCGGCGCCCTGGTCGTGCTGGGTTACGACAAAACCATCGAGTCGATATGCAGTGGCGGGTTCGTCCTCGATGTGGAGTTCAACGCCACCGGGCTGCGTGAGCTGGCGAAGATGGACGGGGCCATCGTCGTCGACCGAGACTGTACCAAGATCGTCCGGTCGGCAGCGCAACTGGTTCCCGATCCGTCTATCCCCACCACCGAGTCCGGCACCCGGCACCGCACGGCAGAACGTGTTGCCAAGCAGACCGGTTTCCCGGTCATCTCGGTCAGCCAGTCGATGCGTATCGTCGCCATCTATGTCGACAGCATCCGCCACGTGCTGGAAGACGCCGGCCAGATCCTCTCGCGGGCCAACCAGGCGCTGGCCACACTCGAGCGCTACAAGCTCCGGTTGGACGAGGTCTCCGGCACCCTCTCGGCCCTCGAGATCGAAGACCTCGTCACGGTCCGTGACATCGTCATGGTGGCGCAGCGGCTGGAGATGGTGCGTCGTATCTCCATCGAGATCGACGGCTACGTCGTAGAACTCGGCACCGACGGCCGGCTCCTCAGCCTCCAGCTCGACGAACTCGTCGCCGGCGTCGATGTGGACCGGGAGCTCATCGTCCGCGACTACTTGCCCGCAGCCGCGGGACGCAAGGCCAACGGTGTCGCGGCCGCCATCGATCGGCTCAGTGCCCTGTCCGCCACCGAACTGCTCGATCTCGGTGCGGTAGCTGAAGCCCTCGGGTTCAGCGGTGGCGACCAGCTCGACACCGCCGTCAGCCCTCGTGGCTACCGGCTGCTGGCCCGTGTGCCCAGGCTGCCCACGCCGGTCATCGAGCGATTGGTCGAGCATTTCGGCGGCCTCCAGAAACTCCTCGCCGCCAGTGTCGACGATCTCCAGACCGTGGACGGCGTCGGGGAGAACCGGGCTCGCAACGTCCGCGAAGGGCTCTCGAGGCTGGCCGAGTCCAGCATCCTCGAACGCTACGTCTGACCCAAACTCCTCCCGCCCCCTCACCCAATGGGGCGCTTCTGTCGTGTCCGTGGGGGGTCGAGCTTTGGCGTGCTCTGTGTTCGCGAGCGGGTGGCGTGTTGCGGCGTGCATCGTCGCGCCAGACCAGCCAACCGCGCGGACATGTCAGCGCCTCGGGGAGGCAACGACGAAGGCCCGTGGGTCCACACTTGTTGGGTGTGGACCCACGGGCCATTCAGCCGGCGCCCAGAGCGGTTAAGCTCCGCAGCACCCCCGTCGACAGGAGGCGAAACGACGTACGGCTTGGACCGCATCGCCGTGGGGAGACCCCTCCGTGCCGCGGGCGCCCCCGTGACTCGACTTAGTGCGTGAACTCCAGGTCGTTGTCATCGTCTTCGTCACCATCGGCATAGAGCCCGCCCTGGGGCACCTCGACGCTGACCTCCGGGAAGCTGAGAATGCCGACCTCGGCACTGCCGAGCTCGACCTCGCCGACGATCGGGGCCGGCACGGCGACGGTCAGCCGGACGGACAGCCCGCCACCCGACGCGGCGGCGTAGGTGCCGTCCTCCGCCAGTTCGGTGTCGTCGGTGCGGTAGTCGGCAAAGTTGATGTTTGCCTTAACACCAGGTGTGATCTCGATGGTCTGATCGAAGCCCGGCTCGATGGCGACGCCGGTCTCCTCGTCACCGACCCACAACTCGAGAGCGGGAAGCTCGTACTCGAACGTGGCACCCCCGGGCTCACCGGTAGCCTCGAGCCGGCCCCAGGCATTGGGCTCCTCGGTGTCCGACGCTGCGGCCAGACCGATGGTGGCGCCGCCGTTCGCCGCACCGCCCAGCAGGTTGAGGTCAGCAAAGCGGCCACTCACCTCGACGTATGCGCCTTGGCTGCCGTCAGCCTTGCCGAATACTCCGGTCTCCTGAAGCAGTTGGCCGTCTCCGGTGCTGATCAGTGGTCCGTTGCCCACCGGAAGGTCGAGCGGCACCATACTGCCGAGTACACCGTCGAGCAGACCCAGCTCTCCGAGGTCGACGAGGTCCAGCTGGCCAACACCAGAGTACAGCGACGTGAGCACGCCTCCGTCCGAACCATGCCCGAGCACATCGGCATTCCAGTTGGCCTTGGCCTCACCAGAGATGGCTCGCAGGTTACCCGCCAACGGGATGGTGAGGTCGTGAATACCGTAGGTGTCCGGTTCAGCTTCTTCTGGGAGTGCGACCTGCTCGACAGCGTAGAGGTCGAGTGGAAGATCAACACCTAGCAGGTCGGCGCCGACGAGGCTGCCGAACGAGCGCGAGTACACACCCTCACCGTGCGCGTCGAGCCCGGTCGAATCGACGTCGTTCTGCACGACACCGACCGTCACGTCGCCCTTCACATCCGGGATCTCACCGACCATCGGAACGCCACCGCTGAAGTCGAGACGGATACTGCCGTAGTAGCCGTCCGCGGTGATCTTGAAGTCGCCAGCACCGTCGACCTCGTCCGCGTGAGCCGGCAGACCGAAAGCGCCGACCACCAGGGAAGCCGCAGCTCCACATGCGGCGGAAGCAACGGCAACGCGGCGTGCCGGCCGCGTTGCATTCATAAAGGTCATGAGTACGCCCCTTAATGAGGTAAGTATGGGACTTGGCGCTAGAACTCAGAAAACAAAATGGCCAAGTACCCGGTCGATAGCAGGAGTTTCTGAGCTGACTGACTGGACGTTATCTGCCATTTAATGGCCGTGTCAACCAACGACAAAAGACGTACATCGCGGCCTTGGTCGAAGATTGCCTCGATAAGACCGGAAGGCTGACGTTCACGTCATTCGAATGGCCCATACCCAGCGATGCTCCGTGGAGTTTCAGGTGTATACGGGGGCAAACGTACACCCCGGGCGCTAATTGACCCTATGCGGCATACTGCCCCCACTTGTCCGACTTTCGCTACGCAATGACGCGCCCCAGCGCCTGGGCGCGACATTCACCTGGCCCGACTCGCTCACACAATGGCAGAAGTAGAAGCCTTAACTGACCTATAGTTATTCAGTGCTTGACAAATCTCAAATGAGATGTGGAGCATAACTCCGGGCGTGCCATACGACGTCCAGGGATTCCTGAACAAACCTTCTGCAGAACGAGGAGACACATCGTGCTCACCAAGACCCTGCGTAGCGCCATGATCGCCGGCGTTGCGCTGGCCGCCACGTTTGGCTTCGCCGGCGCGGCATCAGCCACGGCGGACTCTGCCGCGACAAGCACACCCGCCGTCGCCGAGGCCGCGCCACAGGTCGCCGACCTGGACGGCTTGCTCGACCTCCCCGACACGAACATCGGCAACGACCTTTGCCTGCTGCCCTGGTTCTGGCCCGGCCCGTTCAACGTCCTCACCGAGGGCCAGACCGGCTACTACTCCGCGTGTAACGGATCCGGATCCGCGGACGCAGAGGGCGTCAACATCCTCAACAACGTCTGTGTCGCGCCGTGGCTCTGGCAGGGACCGATCAACTTCCTGACCAGCGGCCAGGATGCCCACTACGAGGCGTGCAACAACGTCGATGAGGTCGACATCTTCGCCAACGGCTTGATGCAGTACATGACCATCCAGTACATGATCGACTCGGACATGCTCGACGAGAGCGCGTTCGAGGGCTTCCTGCAGGGTGACCTCAGCAGCCACGACGTCATCATGGACGACAGCGTGCTGGGCGAGTTCGGCGCCGACCTTCCGGACGGCGAGGAGCTCACCGGTGACGGCGGGATCGGCAACAACGCCTGCATCCTCCCCTGGCTGTGGCAGGGCCCGCTGAACTTCCTGACCGTGGGCCAGCACGCGCACTACGAGGCCTGCAACGACTGAGCATCGCCCCGGTCGCTTTGATCGGCGACCATTGCCGCACACACACTCGGCCTCCCGCACACCGTTTGGTATGCGGGAGGCCGTTGTGTGTGTAGAGCAAGACCTCGTCCGTGCGGCAGAAGCAGAAGATGCCGAGACCTTCTGCACACGCGCGCACGTCAGCCGCCGAAAGCCGCCACGTGGAAGGGCGTGCCGCCGACATCGAGGCTTTGCGTGACGGCTTCGCCGTCGAGATCCACCTCGTGCACTTGACCGGCCGCGGGGTCGGTCACATACACGAGCGCACCGCCACCGACAGCGACCTGTGGCGTGGGATCACTCCATTCGGCGTCTTCGTCGTAGGCCTCAGTGACACTCGCGACCGACGTGATCTCGCCGGAGTCCAGAGCCACCGCGTGCAACGTGCCGTCGGCCGACATACCCAGCAGCCGGCCGTCGTCGTACGCCGAGACCGCGAAGGTGCTGAACGCGTCCGGCAGGTCTACGAGCGTCACCTCGTGCTCGGCCGGGTCAATCACCAGCATGGCCTCCGCACTGTAGTTGCCCACCAGGACATCGAGGCCGGATGCGGTGCGCAGCGTCCCGCTGCGGCCGTCGTCGTCCGGGTACTCCAACTTGTGGCCGTCGAAGTGGTCACCGTGTTCCTCGAGGACGACGATGCCGTCAGCACAGGCGAACGCCACGGTGTCGCCCAATGCGACCTCACCGTGCAGGCCAGGACATTCCGGAAAGCCGGACTCGACGACCTCGCCATCGGCATCTTGAACGACGACCTCCGGCGGGAGCGTGGTGTCGTCCGGGTCAGTATCGCCATACGCGGAGGCGATGAACCGGTCCTCACCCCATGGCACGGCCACACCGTGATGGGGCGCATCCGTCGCGATCACTGTGCCCTCCGCCCCCTGAGCGATGTCAGCCGCGCTGAGCACCTGAAACTCGCCGTCGTCGTCGAAGAAGATGGCGGTCTGCCCACTGTGGGTGACGACGTGCGACGGGCCGCCTCCGGGATACTCGGCGAGCTGAGCCGGGGCGGCGACGTAGTAGTGGAAATGATCGCCATGGTCAACGCTCCAGACCCCGACGTCGATGGCTTGCGCCAAGTCACGGTCCGGCATCACCGCGAAGCCATATCGGTCACCCTCGGTGGTGGCGAGCATCGTGGGGTACATCTCCGGCGCTGGAATGTCGATGACCTCGATGACCTCACCGGTGCCTGGCTCGACGACGGCGACTTCGCCGGCCTCACCGTCCGCTACGAGCAAGCGGGTGACCGGGGCGTCCACCTCCGTCGCCCCGAGGGTCTCACCGGACTCATCTTCGTGATCGTGATCGTCCTCGTGTTCATGATCGTCATCACGATCCTCTTCCTCTGCCGTCGGAGCCACCGCGGCCGGATCGTCAGCGTCATCACTACCGCAGGCCGTCAATAGCAACGCCACGCCCAGCAACGCCGGACCTGCGCCTCGGAGCCTCATGAGCACACACTTCTTCCCGTATGTCAGCAATGGTCAATCATGAAACGATAATTGAGAATGATTCCTAACTGCAAGTTCCTTCATGTCCGGCCAGATGTAGCGGTGTCCGGCTGCGGTGCATCTACGGCGAGCCTGTGGATGTACAAGTGGTCTAACTGCCGGATATCGTCAACACGTGCCTGTCGAGTTGATTCCGCTACCGTTGTCCGTCTCCGAGCACTCCGGCGCATTCGCTGTCTCGGCCGACACCGTGCTCGTCGCCCAGGGCGCGGCAACGGCCGCGGCATGGCTGCTGCACGACGCTCTGCGTGCGGGCACCGGGCACGCGCTGCCCGTCGTCTCCGATTCCGGAGGCGCGCCCGCCATCACATTCGTAGTCGACGAGGACCCCACATTGCGGTTCCCGTCCACAACGGCCGAGCGGTACCGGCTCGAGGTGCGCCACGACGGCGCCACGATCCACGCGGCGCACCCTGCCGGCGCGGTCCGCGCCGTGCAGGTGATCCGGCAGCTTCTTCCGGCCGACACGCTGCGCGCCGCCCCGGTGACCGATACGCCGGTAGAGCTGCCATGTGTCACGATCGAGGACGAGCCGCGGTTTGCCTGGCGCGGCGTGATGCTGGACGTGGCCCGGCATTTCCAGCCCAAGGAGTTCCTGCTACGGCTGATCGACATCGCCGCCCTGCACCAGTTCAACGTCGTGCACCTGCACCTCACCGACGACCAAGGATGGCGGCTGGAGGTTCCGGGCTGGCCGAAGCTCACCGAGATCGCTTCTTGGCGGACCGAGACGGTCGTGGGCCACGCCCGCGACAATCAGGGCTCCGACGGCACGCCCCACGGCGGCTTCTACACCACCGCTGATCTCAAAGAAGTAGTGGCCTATGCCGCCGCCCGCCAGATCACGGTGGTGCCCGAGGTCGATCTCCCCGGGCACGTACGCGCGGCGCTGGCCGCCTACCCGGAGCTCGGCAACACCGATGCACATAAGCCGGTCGCGACCACGTTCGGCGTCTTCGACGAGGTACTCGCGCCCACCGACGAGTCGTTGCGCTTCGCCAGGGACGTGTTCGACGTCGTTGTCGACATCTTCGACTCGCCCTTCATCCATATCGGCGGCGACGAATGCCCACGGACCGAGTGGCGGCAGAGCGCCACTGCCCAAGCCCGAGCCGCTGAACTCGGCCTCGCCGATGTCGGCCTCCTGCAGTCCTGGTTCACCTCTCAGTTCGCGGATCACCTCCGCGAACATGGACGCCGGGTGATCGGCTGGGACGAGATCATGGACGGCGGCGCTCCCGCTGATGCGGTCATCGCGGTGTGGCGCGAGTTCAGCCTGGCCGCCAAGGCGCTGGCCGCCGGTCACGATGTGATCGTCGGCCCGGCTGAGGCCGTGTACCTCGATCACTACGCTTCCGACGATCCCCGCGAGCCGCTCCATATTCATGGACATCTCCCGCTGGAGACCATTGCCGAGTTCGAACCCGTTCCCTCTGGGTTCGCCGGGGCCGAACGGGACGACGTGGAGCCGCCGGGGCAGGTGCTCGGCGTTCAGGCACAGCTGTGGTCGGAGTACCTACCCACCCCGAAGGCAGTCGAGTACAGCGCCTTTCCTCGGCTGGCCGCCGTCGCCGACATGGCGTGGACCAGCGCGGAGAACCGCCGCCGGCATCCGGTCACCGAACGAATCAGCAGCCATCTGGTCCGTCTCGACGCTCTCGGGGTCAACTACCGGCCGTTGTCGGGGCCGCACCCTTGGCAGCAAGGCGGAACAGGCGCTCGCGCTCGATACGACCATCGTTAGATCCGGCGAATGGGACCTCTCCTCGCCCAGCGGACTCGCTCCTTCGTCGCTCGCCGATGCCCGCCACGCCATGGAGAGGCCCCATTCGCCGGATCTTTCATGACGTCGCCTCTCGTGCTCTGGGCCTGTTCCTGAACCGGCACAATGCTGGGCCGTCATTGCTGGTTGACCACCGCGGCGTAAAGCTCACGCCTGGACAGGCCCAGCTCATGTGCGACGTCGGCAATAGCGTCGCGGCGGCTCGCACCACCGGCCACCCGCTCGGCCACGATGGACACCGCATCGTCCACCGTCATACGGCCTCGATCGTCCGCGGCCGAATCCACACCACTGACGACGATCGTGATTTCTCCGAGCGGGCCGGTCTCCTCAGCCCACGTCACCAGCTCGCCGAGTGGCCCGCGCCGGACCTCCTCATGTGTCTTCGTGAGTTCCCGGCACACTGCTGCGAGCCGGTCCGCACCGAGTGCCTCAGCCATCGCTCGCAACGTGGCCGCGAGCCGGTGCCGCGATTCGAAGAACACCATGCTCCGCTGTTCATTCGCCAAGGCAGCGAAGTATCTGCGCCGCTCACCCGCGCGGCGCGGCGGGAAGCCCTCGAAGGAGAATCGCGACACCGGGAGCCCGCTGACCGCCAACGCCGTCACCACCGCTGACGGTCCTGGCACCGATGTCACCCGCACCCCCGCCGCGACGGCGGCCTCGACCAGCCGGTAGCCAGGATCGGAGACCGACGGCATGCCCGCGTCGGTCACTAGCACTACCCGAGCCCCGGCGAGCAGTTCGGCCACGAGTTCGGGCGTGCGGGTGTCTTCATTCGCTTCGAAGTACGACACCAGCCGTCCGGACAGCTCGACGTCGAGTGACGCCGCGAGCCTGCGCAGCCGCCGGGTGTCTTCGGCGGCGACGACGTCGGCATCAGCCAGTTCCCGCGCCAGCCTGGCGGAGGCATCCGCGACCTGACCGATCGGGGTGGCCGCGAGCACCAGAACACCTGGTCCGGATGTACCGCCATGTTCACCTGTCACACCACCATCGTCACACTCGTAGGATGACCCGGTGACCCCGACCACCGTCGACGCGCCGAACGACGCGCCGGCAGCAGACGCGCCCGGGCGCCGGCGTCCGTCGCCGGCGGACCGGCTGATGCAGGACAACCGGTTCTGGGGTTGGGCTGGTCCGTTGTTCGTCGGCGCCGTGGCCGCCGTGCTCAGGCTCGTCGAGCTCGGGCGGCCCAACCGGATCATGTTCGACGAGACGTACTACGCCAAGGACGCGCTCTCGCAGCTCTTGTTCGGCTACGCCCGGAAGTTCGTGGAAGACGCCGACGAAATGATCATGAGCGGCGAGGTGGACGCTCTCGACGCGGACTCGGGACTCTTCGAAGACGAGCCGTCCTTCGTCGTCCATCCGCCGGTGGGCAAGTTCCTCATCGGCCTCGGCATCCGAACGTTCGGCATGGAGCCCACCGGATGGCGGATCGCGACGGCGCTGGCTGGCGTCATCACGGTCGTTCTGGTGGCCCGGGCCGGCCGCAGGCTCTTCCGTTCCACCGTGCTGGGCTGCACCGCCGGACTGTTCGTGGCGGTCGACGGCTTGTCGATCGCCGTGAGCCGCACCGCGCTGCTCGACGGCCTGCTCGCGATGTTCGTCGTCGCCGCGTTCGCCTGTCTTCTCGTCGACCGGGATCAAAGTCGCGCCGCGTTGACCGGGTGGGCGAGTGAGCGCACCGCAGCCGGTAAATGGCTCGGCGACGGGCCACTGCTTGCCTGGCGCCCTTGGCGGCTGGCGGCCGGCATCATGCTCGGCCTGGCCTGTGGCACCAAGTGGAGTGGTATTTACGTCGTCGCCGTGTTCGGCTTGATGACGGTTCTGTGGGAGATCGGCGCGCGCCGGGCCGCCGGGCTTCAGAGCCCCACCCTCAACAGTGCGCTGCGCGACGGGCCGGTGGCCTTCGTCACCATCGTGGGCTCGGCCGTGGTCGTGTATATCGGTTCCTGGTGGGGCTGGATCACCTCGGACAACGGCTGGGCACGGAACTGGGCTGCCGGCAACGCGCCGTCGGGCCTAGGCGAATGGATGCCCGAATGGCTGCGCGGCCTTTGGCATTATCACGCCCGGATTTGGGACTTCCACACCAACCTGACCAGCGAACACACCTACGAGTCGGGCGCTTGGACATGGCTGTTCCTCAGGCGTCCCGTTCTGTTCGAGTACCAGAGCCTCGACCAGTACGAACAAGGCTGTCTCGTGGACCACTGCAGCCAGTCGGTGCTGGCTCTCGGCAATCCAGCGCTGTGGTGGGGGTCCATCGCCGCGTTGATCGCCTGTGCCGTGTACTGGTTCCTGCGACGCGACTGGCGGCCCGGCGCCATCCTGGCCGGCATGGTGGCGACCTGGGTGCCCTGGCTGCTGTATCCGGACCGCACCACCTTCGCCTTCTACGCAGCCGCCATGATGCCGTTCATGGCCCTGGCTGTGGCCTACACGCTGGGCCGGATCATCGGGGCCCGGAGCGACCCGGCGACCCGCAGAACGATCGGGCTCGCCGTGGCAGGCCTGTACGTGCTGGCTGTGGTCCTTCTCGCCGCGCGTTTCTACCCGATTTACGTCGGAGAGGTCATCCCCTATGAGCAATGGCGGCGGCTCATGTGGTTCGACAGCTGGATCTGATCCGCGTCAGGTCAGCTCGAGGACGCCTTCCATCATCAGCACGACGCCGAAGAGCGCGAACAACGTGGCGGCACCGATCTTGACCACCCGGTCGGGCAACCGCTGGCTGAGCATCCTACCGACGACGATCGCCAGCGCATCCGCGGCCACCATGCCGATCGTGGAGCCGATCCATACGCCGAACCAGTCATACTGTGTCGCCAGCGTGACCGTGGCCAGCATGGTCTTGTCACCGAGTTCGGCCAGGAAGAACGCCGCACCAACCGCGATGATCGCCGAGCCGGTCGCGCGCTTGGCCTTCTGCTCTTCCTCCTCACTGAGCGAGTCCCCACGCAGCGTCCACGCGGCGAAGCCAAAGAACGCCACAGCGGCGACGACGTTGATCCAGCCGGTGGGCAACGCTTCACCCAGTCCGGCGCCGATGGCGACGGAGCCGAGGTGAACGATGGTGGTGGCCACCGTGATGCCGACCAGGACGTGCCATACCTTGTAACGCGTGGCGAACGTCATCGCCATGAGCTGGGACTTGTCTCCTAGTTCGGCGACGAAGATCACGCCGAAACTCACGAGAAAGGCGGCCCAAGCCTCGGCCATGCGGATTCCCTTCGGTCCAGACCGGGCCGGAGGTTCAACGAGACTCCGACCCGGCATTACTGCCTTGGCCGAAGGTCTCGCCCGCCTCGTCAACGAGGCTGTGCGGCCGGACGCTCACGTCAGCGTCAGTATGTCGACCGCGACATTGGGGGCTACTCCCCTTCGCGGCTTCCGACACTACTCGTGCATGGGCGATCAGTACCAGCCGAAGTGCGCAGCATCACATGCGCTCACCTCGCGCTACCTCGTAGTGCGTCCGGCATTGGAATCTCTCCGTGGTTGTGTCTGGGCATGTCGAGCGGCGAGGCGGCGGACGAGGCACGAGGGAGCCGGCAAGCGCGACCGTCAGTTGGCGGGGGAGGCCGATGGCGAAGCCTCCTGCCGACCGAGTCTGCTGGGCGAGGAGAGATTCCAATGCCGAACGCACTCACTCGGTGCGTGCCCAGGCTTTGCTCAGCCCGACCTTGCCGCCGGTCTGGAGCAAGGAGCCCGAGTAGAGGCGGCTCGCCACCAGCACACACGCCACCACCGCGACTGCCAGGAGCCCAAGGGCCACGAATGGCTCCCACGAGTCCGCGTCACCGGCGAACAGCCGGGCCGGCATCGCCACCGGAGCGGAAAACGGCAGGTACGACAGGATCGTCATCACCAGGTCGTTGCCACGGAAGAAGATCACTCCCATGTAGGGCACCATGACCAGCGTCATCACCAACGACGTGCTGGATCCCAGGTCTTCCTGCCGGCTGATCACCGCGCCGGCCACCGCCCACATCCCGGCCAAGAGCACGAACCCCAGGATGAAGAACGGCACGAACCAGCCGAGCGCACCGCCTATGACGTCGAGCAGGTCGTCTTGTTCACCGGCGCGAAGCGCCACGGGTGTGAGAACCGCCAGAACCGCCACCTGGCCGAAGACCAGCAGCGAATACCCGACGATCTTGCCGGCCAGCAGCGTCCGCACCGGGATGGTAGCGACCAGGATCTCGACGATGCGGGTCTGTTTCTCGGTGACGACGCTCTGCGCGATCGCCATACCGAAGCTCATCGCGAACATGAAGAAGATCAGCGCGAAGAGGAAGGTCACCAGGAACCGCACGCCTTCGCTGACGTCGGCCGGCTCCAGCAGATCCACCGGCGGCGACACGCTGAGGGTCAGAATGACGTCGTCGGGCGCGTCACTCAGCGCGATGATCCGCAATCCGACGGGGGAGTCGCCCGCTGGGTCCGGAATGATCGCGGCGTCGACGTCACCGGATCTCACCAGGTCCTCCGCGGCCTGTTGATCCGCCGCCTCCTGAACGTCCAGGTCGCCGGCGGCGGCGATTTGGGCGGCTTCGGCTCCGACAGCCGCGACGCTGGTGGAGCCGCCGTCGAAAAGCCTGGGAAGAAGCGACATCGCGAAGATACCGACTACCAAGACGGCAAAGGTGAGCCAGAAACCCTTCGATTGGATCTGAGTTCTGATCTCCCGTTCGGCCACCAGACGAGTGGAGCTGAGGAACGTCGAGCCCGCCTGGTTGTTCGTCTGCGAGTCCATCACACGACCTCCTGGAAGATCTCCGCCAGCGACGGCGTCACCGGCCCGAAGCTACGCACCGGCCCACGCCGCATCGCATGCTCCAGGACTGACTGGTCACGGCGGCCGGACTCGAGGCCAGCCGCCGACGGCGACTCCTCAGTCAGCTCGAAGACAACTCGAGGCCCGTCGAGCTCGACCATCTTGATACCCGCCATGTCCCGGACCCATCCGGCATCGTCGTCGACGACCAACTGGAACCGCCGGGTGCCGAACCGGTCCCGAAGGCTCTCCCGCCGCCCGCTCGCGGCGACCGTCCCGCCAGCGATGATCACCAGATCATCGCAGAGCCGTTCCACCAGTTCGAGCTGATGACTCGAGAACAGCACGGGTACACCCCGGGCGGCACGGTCCCGCAGGACCTCGACGACATTCTCCACCGCGATGGGATCCAACCCCGAGAACGGCTCATCGAGAATAAGCAGGTCAGGATCATGCACCAGCGCCGCCGCGATCTGGGCACGCTGCTGGTTTCCCAGGGACAGTTCCTGCACCGGGTCGTTCGCGCGTGTCTCCAAGCTGAGCTGCTCGAGCAGTTCAGCGGTATTCCGGCGAGCCGCCGACGGATCGAGCCCGTGCAGCCGACCGAGATAGGTGATCTGATCGGCGACCTTCATCTTCGGGTAAAGGCCCCGTTCCTCCGGCATGTAACCGAATCGCTGCCGCACACCTTGCGTGACGGGAGCGCCACCCCAGGTGACCGTGCCACCGTGGGGTGCCAGGATGCCGAGAATCACGCGCATCGTGGTTGTCTTGCCCGAACCGTTGGCGCCAACGAACCCGGTCATCCGGCCCGGGGCGACGTCGAACGAGACGTCGTCGAGGGCTCGGAGCTCGCCGAAGTTTCGGCTCACCGAGCGCACTTGCAACATGGCACGTCCTCCACCTGTGTGTTGCCCTCAAGGGCGGGGTAAATCCGGTCGATTGGTGATCACACTCGTTCCAACGCCCTGACCCGAACTCAGGGACACTAGAACACTAGATTTCGATCGCCACGCAGCGCGTCCGGCGCTCGGACCACCTGAGGTCCTCCGCGCGACGGATCTCCAGCCGCCGGGACCTGACTCGTCGCCGGGTTCAGGAACAGGCTCAGGGCCCCGAAGGCACGACGACCGCGTTCTCGTAGGCATAGACCACGGCATGGGTGCGATCACGCAGCCCGAGCTTCATCAGGATTCGGGATACGTGTGTTTTGACGGTCGTCTCCCCGAGATACAACTCAGCGGCGATCTCGGCATTGGTGGCTCCCCGAGCCAGCAAGACCAGAACCTCGAACTCGCGATCGGTCAGTTCGGGTGGCCGGCGCGGCTCCGTGGCGGGCGCTGGAGCGCTGAAACGCGCGATCACTCTCCTGGTCACCTCCGGCGAGAGCAGAGCATCCCCGCGAGCCACGATGCGCACCGACTCAACGAGATCGTCCGCGGACGCGTTCTTCAGCAAGAACCCGCTCGCGCCGGCTTGAAGCGCCTCGAAAAGATAGTCCTCGCGATCGAACGTGGTCAGGATGACGATCTTCACCGCGTCCTGAGGCCCATCCGTGGGCGGGCAGCCCGGGTCCACCGTGCGGAGGATGCGCCTGGTGGCTTCTAAGCCGTCGACGCCGGGCATCTGGACGTCCATCAGGACCACGTCCGGCTCCAGCTGCCGCGTGAGTTCTACGGCTTCGGAGCCGTCGCGCGCTTCGCCCACAACCTCTATCCCCGGTTCCACCCCGAGGATTGCCCGGAACCCAGTCCGAACCAGGTCCTGGTCATCCGCGATCAGGACACGTATCGACGTGGCGCCGCCGGTCATGGGGTCCTCGTTCATCGTGCCTCCGCCGGTGTTTGCGGCAGCTCACCGGCGCTGTGGTGGTTGTCGGCGTCGGGCGCCAACGGCATTCTCGCGCGGACCATGAACCCACCGCCCGCTCTCGGCCCTACTTCGAGCTCGCCACCGTGGACAGCGACCCGCTCGCGCATTCCGAGCAGGCCCAGCCCGCCTCCACTCTCCTCCGCGCGGCTCGGCGGACGGCCCCGGCCGTCATCGGCCACGTCGATTTCCAGTAGATACTCCAGAAACCGGACTCGCAGCGCGACATTGCTGGCGGCAGCGTGTTTCACGGTGTTCGTCAGCGCCTCTTGGACAATCCGGTAAGCAGACAACGCGAGCGCATCCGGCACCGTCCTGGGCTCCCCATAGACCGCATAGTCGACCTGCAGCCCGGCGCTTTGCGCCTCCGCCACCAGATGGGGCAACTGTTCAAGCCCAGGTGACGAGAGGTGTGAACCGGTGTCGTCGCCGGATTCGGCTCGGCCGTGCGGGTCGGTGCGCAACACGCCCAGCAAGCCTCGCAGCTCCGTCACCGCGGTCCGGGCTGTCCGTTCGACCGCGCCCAGCGCGTTGCTCGCCAGGTCATAATCTGAAGCAAGTACTCGCCGGGCCGCCGTGGCCTGCACCCCCATCACCGAAACGTGATGTGCGACCACGTCATGCAAGTCTCGCGCGATCCGCAGTCGTTCGGCGATCACCGCCTGCCGCGCGTTCTCCTCCTGAGACTGCCGGAGCTGTTCACCCTGAAGCTCCAGTTCGTAACGGCGGCGGGCGGACTCCCAGCCGGCGCTGCCGAAGAAGTACGCGGACAGGAAGAACAACAGGTTGAAACCGATGGAGTAGAGCGTGGCAGCCAGGACCGGATCCAGTGGCCCGGCCGCCGCTGGGAAAGCCCGGTCGGGTTCGGCTTGCAACGAGTCGACGAGCGAATACCCGAGCCAGCAGAACATCGCCACGATGACGCCGATCCGCACCCATCGAGCCCGCATCCGATCGCCGCCCCACGCACCGAGCGTGTAGATGGCGAAGAAGAGCGCTATCGACGGAATCAGGTTGTCGCCGTTCTCGCGGATCTGCGCCGCGACGAAGACAACTGCGACGATGAGCACAACGGCCGCCGGGAAGCGGCGCCGCACCACCAGCGGAACGGTCAGCCCGATCCCCCAGGCCAACTGCTCGGTCAGCGACGGCGCGCCATCGAAGATGAACGCACCCATGCTGTTGACGAGCAGCGTGGTGACGACAGCGCCGAGCACCACCGCCAACCCGATCCAGACGTCGTTGGCCTGCTGCTTGCGGGTCGGCCCCGGCCTGGACCACTGTTCCCAGTCGACGCCACGATGAAGGACGCCCGTACCGGCCGCTGTTTCGCTGCCGTCCAACGGACGTGGCGTCGTCCGGTGGACAGCGGTTGGTGAATCCGCCACGCTCATGAGTGTCAAGGTAATGCACGTAGAAGCGGGAGATTGCATGACTTCTCATGAGTCCGGCGACCAGACCAACACGTCGGAGGACGTTTCCCCGCGTGGTGAGTACACCCGTGACATGAGGTACATCACCACCCGCGTCACGGCGGATGGCCGCGATGGCTACCCGGTGGAAACGGACCGATACCGCTTGGTCGCGGCCCGCGCTTGCCCATGGGCCAACCGCGCCGTCATCGTGCGCCGGCTCCTGGGCCTCGAGCCGGTGCTGTCCCTGGGCTTGTGCGGGCCAGTACATGACGAACGTAGCTGGACCTTCGATCTCGACCCCGGCGGCGTCGACCCGGTCCTGCGGATACCCCGGCTGCAGGACGCCTACTTCGCCCGGTTCCCCGACTATTCGCGCGGCATCACCGTGCCGGCCGTCGTCGACGTGCCGAGCGGCCAAGTGGTGACCAACGACTTCCGACAGATCACTCTGGACTTCACCACCGAGTGGACCAGATACCACCGCGACGGCGCCCCGGACTTGTACCCGGAGAAACTGCGCGACGAAATCGACGAGATCAACGAACTCGTCTTCACCGACGTCAACAACGGGGTGTACCGGTGCGGGTTTGCCGGATCACAGGAGAGCTACGAGCGAGCCTACGACGCTCTGTTCGCCCGCCTCGACTGGCTGGAGACCCGGCTGACCGACCAGCGCTACCTGGTAGGCGGCACGATCACGGAGGCCGACATCAGGTTGTTCACCACCCTGGTGCGCTTCGATTCGGTGTACCACGGGCATTTCAAGTGCAACCGCAACAAGCTGACGGAGATGCCGGCGCTCTGGGCGTATGCGCGGGACCTGTTCCAGACCCCGGGATTCGGCGACACCATCGACTTCCCGCAGATCAAAGAGCACTACTATCGCGTGCACACCGGTATCAATCCGACCCAGATCGTTCCCAAGGGGCCGGAGCTGACGAACTGGCTGGAGCCTCACCACCGAGAGAATCTGGGCGAGCGTCCCTTCGGGGACGGCACTCCTCCAGGACCGCCGCCGCAGGACGAGCGAGTGCCGCCCGAGGGCAATGTGGGCAGCAGCTCCTAGAGCGGATTCAAACGCCGCTGGCCGTTCGCGGAGGCTCCGTTCAGCCGGTCGCGTAATGCCCTGATCTCTTCCTCGAGACTCTGCAGTGCGCGAAGGATCGTGGCGTCATTGTGCTGACTGGTGGCGAAGGACGGCGCAGTGGACCGCCGATACGCGCGCCTACCGGCCGGACGCGCTTGGTCCCGTACCGCACGCTCTTTGTCGGCCATGAGCT
The DNA here is from genome assembly GCF_010122465.1 of Phytoactinopolyspora mesophila. Lineage (NCBI taxonomy): Bacteria > Bacillati > Actinomycetota > Actinomycetes > Jiangellales > Jiangellaceae > Phytoactinopolyspora > Phytoactinopolyspora mesophila. The sequence continues at coordinate 59,091 of NZ_WLZY01000012.1, forward strand.
GGTTGACGACGAGTGCCTCGGCCGGCAGTGCCGCGCGGGCGGCTTGGTCTCGCTGCGACAGCCCGAGAACGTGCCCGAGCTGGCGCGCCGAGCTGTAGCCGATCCGATCCTTGCCCAGAGTGCGGTGGCGCCTGGGGTCTTCGGGATCGTCGAGGTTCAAGCTCGGCAGATACGTGCGGATGGTGCCGGGGTGTACGGCGTGCATTGGGCCCACCATCTCGTTGAATGCGTCCTCGACCACGCCTCCGACGAGGAACACCGTTCCGAGACCGACGAGTTCCTTGGTGACGTCGCGCACCCATATCTCGAACTCACGTGTATCGCGATGCTCCTGGCTGGCCACGTACACCGGCCCCCGTCGTAGATCGTCAGCCAGATAGTCCATGAGATCCGGCAGATGGCTCAGCGCCAGCCACTGCGGCTCCGCGGTGATCGGGGTTCGGCCATCGTGGCAGGACAATTCACCGATGAGCGAGCGGAGAAAGGCCGGCACCGACATGAACCTGGTGGGCCCAGTGGGATCCAGGTCGCTGTCGTTCGGTAGCTCGATCTCGGTCCACAACCAACCCGGTGTGTCTGGGTGCTCGACGGCCGTCACCGTCGTCCGGTGCATCTCGCGGGCACCCTGGGCGAACGGATGGTGCCGCCGCCACCGATACGTCCAACCGTGCTGATCCCGGTCCATCAGCACAGTGATCACGTCGTTGTCTCCGAGCACGTATCGGCCTGGCGTGTCCGCTGGCACATCGAGCTGCTTGCTTGCCACCCATCTGCTCATCTGGGCGATGACAGCCTCGATGAGCGACTGACCGGTATCAACACTCAAGAACGATCGATATCCGAGGGCCATGATCCGATCCCCTCAACAAGTTTCATCACCCGACATGTTGATTTCATATTAAGCGTCCCCAGTGAAGCGTCAAGCCCCAAATCGGGACCCTTGGCGCTCAGCCGGCCCTGAGCACCGACGACCCGAAATCCTCGCCCGAAAAGTCCTCGATCCGAGACGAGAAGCGGTATGTTTTCAGACGTGGAACTGGTTGCACTGGTCATCTCGATAGCTGCCCTCGCGCTCGCTGCTGCCGCGCTCCGGCAGGCCCGCCGGGCAGCGCGGCCGGGAGGTCAGGCCAACCACGCCCACGACTCCTCGCACGGTGTGCAACATGCCAATGAGGCCGCTCCGGCCGGCTCTGGCCGTGACCGGACCGCCGGCCGGGAACAGGTCGCCTTCACCCTCCGGCAACTGACGGACACGACGTACGAACTACGCAACCGAGGCACGGGCGCGGCCTACAGCGTGAAGTTCAGGGCGCACCGACTCGGCAAGAGTGCATCGTTCAAAGAGTTCCCCGCTGGACACGCCGAGGAATTCACCCTCACCCCCACCGACGATCCCGACCACAACATCATCGAGATCAAGTGGCATGTCCGCCCGGATCGCTCCGATGCCGAGCAGCACAAGTTGCTCAGGGTGACGTGACCGGCGCGTCACAACGGCCACGTCACCACCAGCCGGAGCACGTGCGGCCCCGGCGCCCGTGTTCCGTCAGCTGACGCGCTCAAGCGTCACAACCGGGATCACCCGGTCGGTTTTGGCCTCGTATTCCTTGAACCCCGGCATCAGTTCAGCCTGCGCGGCGAACAGCCGGTCACGCTCCGCCGGCCCGGCAATATTTGCCTTGGCTTCGAGCTTCTCGGTACCCACCTCCACCGTGACGACCGGATTGGCCACGATGTTGAAGTACCAGGCCGGATGCGAGTCAGCGCCGCCGTTGGAAGCGATGACGACGAACCGGTCGCCGTCACGGGTATACACCAGCGGAGACGTCCTGAGCAGGCCGGTCTTGGCGCCCGTCGTGGTGAGCAGCAGCATGGGCGCCCCCTCGAAGTCACCCCCGACCTTTCCGCCGTTCGCCCGGAACTCTTCGATGATCTTGTCGTTGAAACCGCTCATGCGTGGCCTGCTTTCCATTCACGTCGACTCGGTGACGGCACCGCTTTCACCCGAGATCAACTCAGGGCAACGCGTGCGCATTCCCAGAAACGGAAGGAATTCCGATTAGCTCTCGACGAGAACGCGCGCGAGCACGCCGCACCCATCAACCTGGTGATCAATCACCACGTGGACGGCCTCGGCGCCCTTGGCCGGACAGGTGTTGACACGACGAAAGAGCTGGTGGTCTGCCCGTAGAGGAGAAACTGGTCGAGGATCTGCTCGAGCGCCTCGATCTCCGGCACATGGATCTTCAGCAAGAAGCAGTCCTCTCCGCTGATCCGATGGCACTCGCTGACTTCGGGCAACCTCTCCGCCACCTCAGCGATCTTGGCCAGCTGACCTGGACCAGGCTTGATGCGCACCCATGCGGATACCGGCAGGCCAATGGCCGCTGGGTCGACGTCCAGACGATACCCGCGGATCACGCCACCCTCCTCCAGTCGCGCGACACGCTCACGAACGGCCGGGGCCGACATGCCAATCCGCCGGGCCAGTTCCGAGACGGTGATCCGCGGTTCCGCCGAAAGCGCATCCAAGATGCGGCGGTTCGGCTCGTCAAGCAATGACCTTCCGTTCTGAAAGCCGTTCGGGGGCCGCGCTGACCGTTTCGAAGCCATGGCACTCCACTCACACTCTGCATGAGATGTACATTAGGGACGCCACATTCAAGTATTGAGTATGACGGAAACCGACGCCCTGCGCACGCCGGGAGAAGCTGGCAAGCGCTTGACGGCGCGAATCCCTCCCCATGCCTATTTCGTGGTCAGCGCCATATTCCACTACCTCGGCCCGGCGTTCGCCGTGCTCCTGTTCGCCCGTGTAGACGTCCTGGGTGTCGCCTGGCTGCGGATCGCCGCCGCCGCGCTGATCTTCGCGATGTGGAGGCGGCCCTGGCGAATCTGGGCCGGACTCTCCCATGGCGTACGCATGCTGCTGATGGCCTGGGGAGCGGTTCTCGCCGTTATGAACAGCTGCTTCTACCTCGCCCTCGACCGGCTGCCACTGGGGACGGTGGCCGCCATCGAGTTCCTCCCCGTCATCGTGCTGGCGGCCGTCGCCGCCCGCACTCCCCGTAACGCGGTCGCGCTCCTCGCCGCTGTCGCCGGGGTCTACCTCCTGACCGATGTTCGGCTGGTGGCAGAGCCCATCGGCATAGCATTCGCCTTCGCCAATGCTGTGCTATTCACCCTTTACATCGTCCTCGCGCACCGGGTGGCGCGGAATTCCGCGGTCAAGGGCATCGACGGCCTGGCCGTCGCCATGCTCGTCGCGGCCGTGGTCGCCATGCCGGTTGGCATTCCGAGCGCCGCGCCGGTATTCGCCGACCCGATCGCGCTGGCCGCCGGCGTAGGTGTCGGCATCACCTCATCGGTCATCCCTTACCTCTGTGACCAGCTCGCCATGGCCCGGCTCGCGCGTGCCACGTACGCGCTGCTGGTCTCGATCCTGCCCGCCACCGCCACTTTGATCGGCATCGTCGTGCTCACTCAGATCCCGACCTTCGCGGAGGCGTTCGGCGTCGGCCTGGTAATCGTCGGCGTCGCGATTCACCGAGAGCACCTTCCGCACTCGCGCCGACGATCGAGCGACGGCGCCGTGGCGCGGCGCGAACGTCCAAGCCAGCAGGAAGACGGCGGTCAAAACCAGCACGATGGTGCCACCGACGGGGAGATCGTAGCTCCATGACAGATACAGACCGACGATCGCCGACGATCCGCCGATCACCGGCGCCAATAGCATCATCACGGCAAGACGATCGGTGAGCAGGCGGGCGGTCGCGGCCGGGGTGAGGAGAAGTGCCAGGACGAGGATGTTGCCGATGGTTTGCACCGCGATCACGATGGCCACCGTGACCATCACATACAGGGCGATGTCCAGCCAGAACACCTTCAGCCCCATCGACCGCGCCATCTCCCGGTCCAAACTGACCGCGACGAACTCCTTGTGCAGCAGGAACACGATGGCGAGTACCGACACTCCGGTGATGCCGACCAGATACAGGTCTTCGTCGGGAATGCCAGTAATGGACCCGAACAGGAACTGCTGCAGCGACCCGGCATAACCCGGCGCCTGGGAGATGATGACGATCCCCACGGCGAACGCGGCAACGTGCAGGACCCCGATGATGGAGTCCTCTTTGATCCGGCGGTTCTGGGAGAAGATCACCATCAGCAACGCGGTCACGACACCGGCGACGGCACCGCCCAGCACAAGGCTGCCCTGCAGGACGAATGCGACGGCCAAGCCGGGAAAGACCGCGTGGGCGACGGCGTGACCGATGAACGCCATTCCCCGCAGCACCACGTAACAGCCGACCACGCCGCAGACGATGCTCGACATCACCGCGATCAGCATGGCCTTCGGCAGAAAGGCGAGATCCGGATTGAACAGGTCGGTCAGGAACTCGGGGATCGACATGCTCAGGCCACCTTCAGGATCTTCATCAGCGGGCTGTTCTCTCCGACGCCGAAGGTGCGCTTCCACACGTCGTGATCTTCCAGCTCGCCCGGCGAGGCGTCGGCGATAATCGTCCCGTTGAGCAGGGCGAGCCGCGTGCATGACTCGAGCGCCAAGACGAGGTCGTGGGTGGTCATCAGCACGGCTTTGTCCTCGCATGAGAGCTGGTAAAACAGGTCGTTCAGCAGCTCCTGGGTGGGCATGTCGAGTCCGGTGAAAGGCTCGTCCAGTAGCAAGATGCTCGGCTGGAGTGCCAGTGCCCGGGCCACGAGCACTCGTTGTCGTTGCCCACCGGACAGCTCACCTACCGGGCGGGTGCGCAAATCGGCGATCTGGACCCGTTCCATCGCCTCTGTCGCGGCGCGCCAGTCGGCCACGCCCGGCCGCCGGAACAGACCGATCCGGCCGGCCCGGCCGCTCATCACGGTGTTCTCCACCGAGATCGGAAAGTCCCAGGCGAATTCGTGCCGCTGCGGCACATAGCCGAGGCGCGAACGTCCTGGTTTCGCGGTCCGTCCTTCGACGAGCACCTGGCCGGACGCAGCGCGGATCAGCGCAAGGATGGACCGCAGCAGTGTCGTCTTGCCAGCACCGTTCGGACCGATCAGGCCGACGAACTCGCCGACGTCGACGCGCAGCTCGATATCCCGCAGAACCGGGCGGCCGCCGAGATCCACGCTCAGGTTCTCGACCTCAAGAACACTCACCGGGCGCGCTCCGAACTCGCCTCGGCAGCGGACAACTCAGCCGCTCGCGCCTTCGCACGCCGGCCCCGGAACACGACCACTGCCAAGGCGATGAGCAGGGCCACCCCGCCGGCAACGGCGATCAACAGACCGGTCGCCACACCGCCGCCGGTGTCCTCGGCATCACCGCTGGCTTCGCCGTCTCCGGACTCTGCCCCTGGATCGTCCAGCGCGGCGTCCTGCGTCAGCACGTACTCGGCATTGAGCGCTTCATCGGTGCTGGTCTCATTGCCGACCGCGAGCCGCATCACCTCTACCGCCGATTCGGTCTCGCCGGTCACGAGATCGGCGGTGGCCTCCACCTCCACGAGGTAGACCCCTGGCTCGGAGAACACCCAGTTCGCATGGGTATGGGTGTTGTTCTCGACCCACACGTCCTGCGGGTATTCTTCGCGACTGTCCCAAAGCGGCTCGGGGTCACCGAGATCGCCGCTCTGCAGGAACATGACCATCTCCCCGGGGCCTTCAACCCTCCGCAGCCGCAGGGTGACGCCTCGGTCGACGGTCTCCATCACGGCGGGATCCTGTGTGTTCCAGCCCAGCCACACCACCCCGGGCTGTTGTGCCTGCGGCACCACGTGCACCTCTGTGCCCGGCTCCGCGGGCAGGAACGCATAGGCGTCGTTGTCCGGGACGGCCAGGCGGGCGGCGTCGCTCACCTGGAACACCGTGTCCTCCATCCAGCGCCAGACCGGTGGCTCAGCGGTGTCGTCGTGGATGAGGAACGTCCACTCGTCGTCGACATACCGTGGCCCCATGTCGACATGGCCGTCGTCCAACACCGCCGTCTCAGTGGATACCTCTTGATCACTGTCGATCTCTTGCTCAAGATCCGGATCGTCAGCGGCCGACGACGCCGGTCCGGTCACTACCAGGAGAGCGGCCGCCGCCATCGACGCCATCGCCGCCCGTGCCCACGCTGCGTTGCCTCCGGTGATGTTGGTTGTTGCGCGTTGATCGATCATTCGTCTCTCTCAGCTGGCTCGGACAGACACTGGTTCAGCGATTCAGCGTTGAACCGCATCATCTCGACGTAATTGGTCACGACGTCGTCGAAGGAATCGCCGTATAGCGTGCACACCGCGACACTTTCGGCATCCGCAACCTCGGTGAGCGTCGAGGCTCGTGCCACCAGATTGGGCTCGAGGAAGACCGCGGGGATCTCCAGATTGCGGATCGTCTCGGTCAGCCGGCGGCGATCTGCCAGGCTCGGCTCGGTGGACGGATTCGGGGTGACGACGCCCGAGATCTGCACCTCGTAAGCCGCACCGAGGTAACCGAAAGCGTCATGGGTGGTGATCAGGTGCCGCCGGGCTTCCGGGATCTCCGCGATGGTGTCCCGCACGTAGTCGTCTAGCTCCTCGAGCTCTTCGATGTACTCGTTTGCGTTCGCGCGGTACTCGCGAGCACCCTGCGGATCCACGTCGATCAGCGTGTCGCGCATCAGTTGCACATACGAGATCACGTTGCGCACGTTCTGCCAGAGGTGCGGATCGATCTCGCCATGGACATGTTTGCCCAGCACCGCCTGTGGGAGCTGAAAAACCTGCTCACCGGGGCGGCCGAGGAATCGAAACTCGGACTCCGCTGGGATGTCGTGCAATGCCCGGTTGGGCACTTCGATCACGGTCTCAGCGGGGTCATACACCTCCTGGTTCACGTCACCACCGCCGTGCGGATCGGCGAACAAGTACAGCTCGCCCTCGTCGATGTCGACTGTGACATCGGCGTGGCCCGAACTCAGTATGGTCGCGCCTTCCATATCCGGCACCGAGTGCGGGTCCACTCCGACAGCGAAGGTGAAGGTCTGCTCACCGAACGAGACCGGGCGCGATTCCGGTGTCACGGCAAGGCTGGCCCGCATTGTGAGCTGGTAAATACCAGGCTCGGTGAAGGCCCAGCTCATGTGCGTATGCGCGTCGGGAGGCAGGATGGCGGTGTCATCGCGGTAGCCGTTGGACGGGTCGAAACCGTCACTGGAATCCACGTAGACGGTGGGGTTGCCGAACGCCTCCGTCAGGTATGTCATCAGATCCCCGGGACCCTCGACGTCAATGCCCGCGAGATACACCTCGGATGCCCGGGTGGCGCCGTACTCCTGGCCCGTTCCACGGACTCGCATCCCGAGCCAGATGGTGTCCAGGGAGATGTTCTCCACCAGCGGGATGACCTCAGCGGCGTACTTCACCGCGCCTTCAGCCAGGGAGACGTTCGGTGCATCGCCGGCTAGATTCGCGTCCAGCGCCTTGATGATGCTCTGCTCTTCCAAGAGCATGTAGTTGCTGAAAGCGAGGTCGGCGTACACCACATTGCGGATGTCTCGCAGGCTCGGCTCGTAGGTGTGCGGGTCGGCGCCGTCCGGTACCAGCGACTCGACGTTCACCCGATCGCCCCCGACGTTACGGGCCAGGTCAGCGAGAATCCCCGTGGTAGTGATGACCTGGACCCGCTCGTCGTGAGTACTCAACACCTCCGCCCCGCACCCGGCGACCACGAGCGCCGCCGTGACGCCCGCGATGAGGCCCTGACAGGCCGACCAGGCGCGTGTCACGCCGGCGCTCCTTTCTGCCACGCGTTGATCACCCGGACAGCAGTGTGACGCCGCGGCGACGGTACGCGTACAGAGCCGCCGAACCGGCTACGAGCATCAGGCCACCGAACAGGACCAACCCGCTGACGCCGTCGGTGCCCGTTCGCGCCAGCACGCAGTCTTCACCTCTCCCCGCCTGTGCTACCGGAGCACCGGCTGTAGTTGGGCTCGGGCTGGACTCGGAAGCCGGAGCAGACGTCGGGCCTGGCGTAGACGCCGGGCTTGGCGTCGACGCCGGGCCCGGAGTGGACGCCGACACCGGAGCGGACCGCGACACCGGAGCGGACCGCGAGACCGGAGCGGACCGCGAGACCGAGACCAGCGCTGTACTGGCGGCAGGCATGGAGATTCGCCCATCCTGCGGCTGGTGCGCGGCTGGAACGGCGGCCGAGGGCAGGTACGCCGGGCGCAAAGTCGTCGAGTTCACGCTGGGCGCGGAGTCGGCCAGCGACACCTGGTTCGCTCCCGACATGGCACCGACGACGAAGGAGTACTCGACCGCTCCGGTCGACACACTCGTGCCATCCGCCAGCGTGCCGCTGACCTCGAATGTCACCGTGTAGCTTCCCTCGGCGGAGAAAGCCCAGTTCGCGTGGACATGCTGGCCGACTCCCTGACGGCGGGCGTCCAGCGAGTCCTCCGAGCTGAAGATCCGGTTCACGTCACCGAACCCCGCCGTCTGGAACACCTCCAGCGTTCCCGGTCCGTCGACGTCGACCATCCGCATGTTCACGGCGTCGCCTTGGAAGTCGCCCGAGCTCAGTTCCTCCGTTGACCACCCGGCCCAGACGATCTCCAGGTTCTGCGTCTCCGGGATCAGCCAGATGGCGTCCCCGGCATCGCCGAGGAACGCATAAGCGTCGCCGTCCGGGATTGTGCTCTGCGCTTCCGGCTTCACCTGCACCAGGACGTCGGCGGGGTCGTAGAAGGTGTGATCGACCGACGAGCCGACCTTCGCCTCCAACGACAGGGTCGATCCGCTCAGCCGCGGGGAGATCAGGTCGACGTGCTCGTTGGTGAGCACCACCGGGTCACCCGAGGGGCGCTCGTCGGAGTCGTCGTCTTCGTCGCCGCCACCGGTCTCCCCACCGGTTCCCTCACCGTTTTCTTCGCCGTTCTCGTCGTCAGCGCCGGCTCCCGGCGTGGAACTCGCAGGCGGTGCGCCATCGGCCGACTGCGAACCGGATGGGACCGTGCCTGGAGGGCAGATCCCGGTGGTTGGTTTGGTCGTGGGTTTGGGTCCGGAGCCATTTTCGCCCCCGGACGCGTCACCCCCCGCGGCGCCTCCAGTGTCCGCACCGTCGGCATCTCCGCTCGTGTCTCCGCCGTTCTCGTCGGTGCCGTCGTCACCACCGGCGTCCGTGCCGTCGTCACCACCGGCGTCCGTGCCGTCGTCACCACCGGTATCCGTGCCGTCGTCACCACCGGTATCCGTGCCGTCGTCACCTCCCGACACATCGCCGCCGTTCTCATCCGCGCCGTTGTCGTCACCACCGTTTTCGTCACCGGGGTCGTCGGGGTCGCAGTCGATGTCACCCACAACGAAGGCGAAGTCCACGTGCCCAGTGGAGACGTCGCCACCATCGGCGAGCGTGCCCGCCACCTCGAACGTCATGGTGTATTCGCCAAGCGCGGTGAACGCCCAGTTGGCATGTACGTGCTGGCCGACCCGCTGGCTCAGCGGGTCGAGCGCATCTACCGAGCTGAAGATCCGCCTCGGGGCCTCACCCAGGCCGGCGGTCTGGAAAACTTCGACCTCGCCTGGGCCATCGACATCATGCAAGATCATCTCGACGGCGTTTCCGTCGAACGCGCCGGAGGGCAGTTCTTCGGTAGACCAACCTGCCCATACGACGTCAGGATCCTGGGTCTGCGGGATCACCCACAACGGGTCGCCGGCCTCGCCCAGGAAGGCGTAGTTGTCGCCTCCTGGAGCACTAGCGGCCGCCTCCGGATCCTTGACCTGCACCAGCAGATCCTCCGGCTGGTAGAAGGTGTGGTCTGCCGACGAGCCGACCTTGGCCCACAGCTCAAGCTCGGTACCGTCGAGGATCGGCGTCAGCAGGTCGGTGTGTTCGTTGGTCAGGACGGTCCGGGGATCCTCACATTCACCCGGCGGGTCGTCGTCGGGCGGGCCCTCGTTCCCCGGTGGGTCGTCCTGATCGTCGACGACGATGGTGACCGGCTGGGAGGTGGCCACGACCTCGTGGTCATGACCGTACAGCTCCACGTAGTACTGAGCGCCGTCCAGTTGCGGACTCGCCACGGTCTCGAAAGAAGCACCGGCGCCCACCTCGACGAACTGCTCCTCGCCGGCCACCCGGCCGAACCAGTGATAGTCGTCCAATTCGGTTGGTGGATCTTGCACGGCGCTCAGCTCGATCGTGTCACCCGGCCGGTATTCGCCCGCGAGCCCGGCGATCGTCAGGGTTGTCTCGATCGGTTCGTGTGACTCCTCGACGACGAGAACGTGCGGATTGGACTCCGACCCGGTGTAGAACTGGGGCTCTTGCGGCGTGTAGGCCGCCGTGATCTCGTACTCGCCGGCGTCATCGAACGACACGGGCAGGCCTGCCTCGCCGTCGATGATCGCGCTCCAGCCAAGGGCTTCGCCACCGCTGTGGAACTCCACGTAGCCGCCGGGAGCCGGGGGTGCGTCAACGCCGGTGTCGGTGCTCACCAAGGCAGTCAGCGAGAACTCCTCACCTGGCGACACCGACGACGGTGCGTCCAGTGCCGTAACCGATGCCGCCGGCTCCGGCAGCTCTCCAGGCGCACCTCCGACTGTCCACGTGAAATCGACCGGGTCGGATGCGACATGCTCACCACCGATGGTGGCCGACACCACGAACGTGAGGGTGTAAACACCGGGCTCGGTGAACGCCCAGTTCGCATGCACATGGGCGTTGACGGTCTGCGACAGCGTCTTGTATTCCTCGTCGGAGCTGAATATCCGTCTGATGTCTCCGAAGCCGACGGTCTGCCATACCTCGACGTCACCCGGACCGTGCACATCGGCCAGCGTGATGTCGACCTTGTTATCGTCCACCATGCCGGAGGCGAGTTCTTCAGTGCTCCAGCCGGCCCAGATCACGTCGTGGTTCTGCGTCTGAGGCACGACCCACGCGCGATCGGTACCGATGAACTCGACGAATCGGTCCGGTAACCCTTCGACGTAACCGAGATCGGACAGCTGGAAGATCAACTCTTCCGGCTCGACGAACTCAACGGGTGGGCTGATCTTCGAGTTGACGGTCAGCTGTGTTCCGTCCAAGCCGACGTTGATCGCGTCGACGTGCTCGTTGGCCAGTACTCGCCGCTCGTTGGCGTCCGGGGGCGGACCGATATCGGCATTGGCGGTCAAAGGCGCGGACACCGGCGCAATAACCAACGCACTCAAGAGTGCCGCTGCGCCCGCCCCTCCCGTCACCGCGCGGATGGTGTGACGCTGCATCAGCCTGATGGCTCCTAACCAGATTCTCGGGGTGGTCATGCCCGGGCGGTGCCGTACCGGCCCAAGAGAGCGGTATCGGAACATGCTGACTATAAGGAATGATTCTCAATATAACTAGGTGGGGTGCGTCACACCGGCCGCAGGCAGACGTCCCGGATCGGAAAACCAGGGATGTGCGATACGCCGGCGCCACCGGCCGGCCGTTTTCGCGCCGCTGACACCGGCTACGTACTGGACATGGGCACGCTGGCCCATTCCGGCCCGGCGGCACAGCTGCTGAAAGATCCGCGGGCCGTCCAGGCGTATCTCGGCATGAACTGAAGGCCCGTGCGCTAGTTACCGGATGCCATGTACGCCGTCAGGTATTGACGGCTGACGGTCGCTGACCTGCGACCGGCGCCGAGTCGCGGCTTTGGCGCCGGAACTTGCCCGGCGCGACACCGTGCTGCCGCTTGAAGGCATTGGCGAACGCGAACTCCGAGGCATATCCGACGCGGGTGGCGACCTGACCGAGCGATGCCCCGGACTCGCGCAGCAACTCCGCCGCGATAGTCAGTCTCCACCAGGTCAGATACGTCATTGGCGGCTGTCCGGTCAAGGTTGCGAACCGGCGCGAGAAGGCAGCCCGGGAGAGCCGCGCCTCGTCGGCGAGGGTCTGGACGGTCCACGGCTGCGCGGGCTCCCGGTGGATCGCATTCAAGGCGGCACTCACGGCCGGATCTGCCAGCGCATCGGCCCAGCCGGACCCGGCCTGGCGCGCCGGCCGCTCCTCGAACCAGGCTCGCAGGAGGTAGAGCAGCAACATATCCAGCGCGACCGGCATGATTGCATCCGCGCCGAGCCGCGAGCCGGCGATCTCGGCACCCAGGATGTCCACGGCCGCCCGCAGTTCAGGATGACGCCCTACCCGCGCGGGCACGTGGATGGTCGCCGGCAGGTCGCGCAGCAACGGGTGGGTCCGCTGCGGGTCGAGACGGTAGCCACCGCAAAGCGTGACCGTGGACACCCCGCCGAGGGCGTCACCAAACGAGGCCGAGGCGGACAGATCTGCGTCGGCGAGGAGCTCGCCGGGCGGATCAGCCAGTTGACTGCTCGGCGTGTCAGCCATGGCGTAGCCGTCGCCACGCGGGGAGAACAGGACGTCACCCGGGCCGAGCGGAACGGGCTCGTCGTAGGTCTGGATGAGCCAGCAGGAACCCTGCAAAACGACCATGAACCCCGCCGTGCCTGGATCCGCGGGGAAGCGCATGCCCCACGGTGAGTGCCACTCGACGCGCACGGCTTCAGGACGCCCCGTCCGTACGGCGGAGATCACGTCACTCAAGATATCCATGGCCTTGAGTCTACATTTCTCCCCCGACCGAGACGATGGCGTATCTATTCGCGGGCCTCACGCATTGCTCGTCCACCATGTGCGCTATAGCGTCCGGAGTATAGATAACTGAGATCCGGCCACGACGCCCGTCAACCCACGAGGAGCCCAGCGATGCCTGACTACGGCCACGACCTGATGTTCGGCGCGGGTCTCGACTCACCGAGCCAGCACCCGGCCACCACTGTCCGGCTCGCCGAGCTCGCCGACCGAGCCGGCCTGGAGCTGGTGGCGTTCATGGACCATCCATACCAGCCGGCCTATCTGGACACATGGACGCTGCTCAGCTATGTGGCGGCCCGTACCTCCCGGATCCGGCTGGCCGCCAGCGTGCACCCGATCCCGATGCGACCACCGGCCATGCTGGCGCGTAGCTCTGCCAGCCTGGATCTGCTCAGCGGCGGACGGTTCGAGCTCGGCCTCGGCGCCGGCCATTACTTCGACGCCATCGAGGCCATGGGCGGCCCGCCTCGTTCACCCGGCACAGCCGTCACCGCACTCGCTGAGGGGATCCAGATCATCCGCGAAATCTGGGACACCGACACCCGCGGCGGCGTAAACGTCGAAGGTCAGCACTACCAGGTGCGCGGCGCCAAACGGGGTCCGCGACCAGCACACGATATCGGCATCTGGATCGGTGCGTACAAACCACGGATGCTCCGGCTGACCGGCCGGGTCGCCGACGGCTGGTTACCATCGCTGCCCGCCATGCAGCCCGGCGATCTCACCATCGGCAACACCATCATCGACGAGGCCGCTGAAGAGGCCGGCCGCTCGCCCCGCGACATCAGACGGCTGCTCAACCCCGGCGTGGAACTGACGGTGGACCAGCTCGTCGAATTGGTCCTCAGCGATGGGATCAGCACCTTCAACTTCGAGATCGACGGTCCGGACACCATCGATCGGCTCGCCCACGAGATCGCCCCCGCCGTACGCGAGACGGTCGCCAAGGAGCGCAGCCGACACCACCGGCCGTCAGAACACCCAGACTGGAAGGGACAACCAACATGACCAGAATCGCAATCGTCGTCGGCAGTACCCGTCCGGGTCGCTACGCGGAGGTCGTGGCCCAGTGGGTCCACGCTCACGCGTCTAAACGCGATGACGCCGAGTTCACTGTGCTCGACATCGCCGACTTCGGCCTGCCCCTGCTCGACGAGCCGGTACCGCCGATGGCCGGGGAATACCGCCAGCCGCACACCCAGGCGTGGGCAGCGACCATCGCGTCGTTCGACGGATTCGTCTTTGTCACGCCGGAGTACAACAACTCCGTCTCCGGCGCGCTGAAGAACGCACTCGACTACCTCTACGCCGAATGGAACGACAAAGCGGCCGGGTTCGTCGGGTACGGCGCACAGGGTGGAGTACGCGCCGTACAGCAACTACGTGTCATCCTCGGCGAATTACGCATGGCGGACGTCCGCGCCACCGTCGCTCTTTCACTCGACGACGACGTCGACGAACACGGCCGCTTCGCGCCGCGTGTGCACCATGAAGACGCGCTGACCGAGACCCTCGACCAGCTGATCGCCTGGGCCGTGGCGCTGCGGGCGTTGCGGGTCAGTCATCCCGCTTCCCCCGCCGGCGACACCACGCGCGGCGGAACGGCCGAGTATGCACACGCATCAGTCTCGTGAACGTCAACCGGCCCCAGCCCGCCCATGTGCCGCCGCCAGTGCTGGCTCCGACGGCTGAGAGGCTACCGCGTCGCCCCGCGCTCACTGAGTGACCAGCAGATGCGGCGGCAGCTCGACCGGATCGTCGGCCGGCACCGGAGTGGTGGCGAGCTCGCAGCCGGTGCTGACGTCACAACGGACCAGAGCCTGCTCACCGTCGTCCCACGCATCGAAGACCAGCTGGTTGCCTGGCGAGATCGTCGTGGCCGGCTCCCAGGCGAGGCGTTGCGACACCTCCATCTCGGCACGCAGCAACGTCTCGCCACTCCACGCTCCAATGATCTCGACGTCGGTGTGGCCAAGGCCGTCGCTGCGGATGTCCACGGTGGCGGCATAGGCCCCGTTCGGCGAGAAGCTCTCGATGCGCCGTTCGTTGCTACGCCAGACCTCCCGGTTGTCGTGGCTGGTGTCGAGAATCGCGGAGTACCACTCACCTTCCTCGTCCTCGCCGGTCACGGCGATCAGCCCCGTCGGGTCGCTGGTCGTCGTCACACCGAGTACGCCGTCGATCCGAGATGTCCGGCAGGTTTCGGGCTCGAAGTCGTCATCACAGAGGTAGTCGTACAGGTGGACAGAGGGCTCGCCGTCGTATGTCTCGTTGATGACGAGCAAGCCGTCCGAGAAGCCGGCCGGATGCGCGTCCTTGCCCGACAGCAGCTGGCCACCACTCGGGGTGGAGAGAAAGACATCGGCGCCGTCCCTCGCGTAAGCGAAGTACCTTCCGTCCGCCGTGGCCACAAGGTGACTCAGATCGCCCTGCCTGACCAGCTCTGAAACGACTTTGCCGTCATTGTCCAGCTCGTACTTCACCAGGTGGAGATCGTCGTCGGCCGGGTCGGTGAGCCCGACCCAGCGGGTCGTCGGACCGGCCGGGGATCCGTCGTACGTGGCAATGAACGCGACCATCGGGTCTGTCTCGGCGTCCCAGCTCACGTTGTAGCGATGGAAAGCCCCGTCGGCGAACCACGGCAGGGTGAGTTGCCGCCCTTGCTCGAGATCACCGAAATCGATCTGGATCGGCGCGACGCCCGTTTCTAGGGCACTGTCGGTGCTCGCCACGGCGCCGGTGGCGAATAACGAGACCGCGACTGCCCCGGCGATCACGTGTCCGGCTGAACGTCGTGTCAGCATGCTGACACCCCCTCGTGTCGTCATGGTTCTGCTACCGATGACGACACTTCAGAGAGGGTGTCGGTTGCATCCTCGGCGTTGCCGGTTGGGAAGCGATCAGCTCTCGAGGGTTTCGTCGTCCAGTTTCGGCGTCGGCTTGCCCTCAGCGGCCGCGGCGTCGGCCTTGGCGTCCTTGACCGCCGCCTCCGCCAATCTGGCAACCTCGTCGGCAGCGGTCGCGGCGTCCGTCGACAGCTGGTCACTGGATGTCAGCTCACGAGTACCCGAGTCTTCCCCGGCGCCGTCCGACCCCTGGCCGTCTTCTCGGGCCACCTTAGGCGTGCCCATCTTGGAATAGTCGCCGAAGGCGTCGGTCACGGTGCGAACCGCCTGTGTGAGTTCCCCTGGGATCACCCAGAAGGTGTTGTTGTCGCCCTCGGCCAGATGCGGCAAAGTTTCCAGGTACTTGTAAGCAAGCACCTTCGGGTCGGCGTTGTTCTGATGTACGGCCTGGAAGACTCGCTCGACAGCCTTCGCTTCACCGTCTGCCCGCAGAATGGCCGCCTGCTGATCACCCTGAGCTTCGAGGATCTTCTGCTGCTGCGTACCCTCGGCGGTCAGGATCTTGGCCTGCCGGTCTCCTTCGGCGTGCAAAATAGCGGCGCGCTTGTCTCGCTCGGCGCGCATCTGCTTCTCCATGGCCTCCTTGATGGTGGCCGGCGGATCGATGGCCTTGATCTCCACCCGGTTGACCCGGATCCCCCATTTGCCAGTGGCGTCGTCGAGCACGTTGCGCAGCTGGGTGTTGATCTCCTCACGTGAGGTGAGGGTGCGCTCCAGATCCATGCTTCCGATGACGTTACGCAGGGTGGTGATGGTCAGTTGATCGATCGCCTGAAGGTAATCGGCGACCTCGTAGGCCGCGGCACGCGGATCGGTGATCTGGTAGTACAGCACCGTGTCGATGTTGACGACCAGGTTGTCTTCGGTGATCACCGGCTGCGGCCTGGACGAGAACACCTGCTCACGGACGTCCAGCCGGGTGTTGACCCGATCCGCCAGCGGCACGATGAAATTCAGGCCGGGCTGCAACGTCGTCCGGTAACGGCCGAACCGCTCGATGTTGTACCGGCGCGCCTGCGGAACCACCCGGACGGTGGAAATTACCAGGAAGGCCACAACCACAGCCGCGACGATCAGTGGCACCAAGAGTTCCATATCTGTTCTGCCTCCGTGCTAGCGATCTATGTTCACGGTAAGAGTTCCCGGGGATAGACGACGGCGGTCGCGCCATCGATCTCCATGACATCGACAAGGGTCCCGACCGGTATCGACTGATACTCGTCGAGCGCACGAGCCGTCCATTCCTCGCCCGAGAGCTTGATGAGCCCGCCCGATGCGGTCACCTCCTTGACGACCACTGCCTTCTTCCCCACCAAGGCATCGCTTCCTTCGCTCACCACCGGCGGTTGAGCCATGTGCCGCCTGGCGATCGGCCGCACCACCAACAGACCCACGGCTCCGGTCACAGCAAAGGCGAGAACCTGCAGCAAGAAGGGCGCGCCGATACCGGCGACGACGGCCGCGACGACAGCAGCGGCTGCCAGCAGCCCGAAAGCCAGCGTCAGCGTAAAGAACTCCGCGACACCCAACGCCGCGGCTAGTATCAACCACGCAATCCACGGCATCCGCTCGGCCTCCCGCATAGGACGGTTACCGTCCAACCTACCTCGTGAAGCACCCGATAAGCACGTGTTCACCTGGCAGAAGACCAGCCAGGATCGGCATTCTCCGCACCGGGCGCGCGGTCAGGTGAGGTGATCGAAATCGCCGCGGACCCACGCGACGTGCCGGTCAGCCGATCGCTGGACAGCAAGATCGGCGTCGGAGGTGATGGCGTTGTCGAAGTTGCTCCAGATCTGCTGGAATCGCAGTGGCTTGATCTGGTCGGCTACCCGAGTCACCACGGCAGCTGAGAGCGGTAGCCGGTTCGGGTAGCTGCGCTGGAAACTGGTAGTCACCCGGTCCGGGTTCACCATGATGGTGTCGCCCGCCAGCAGCACACCGTCGTCGTCTGTCCAGTGAGCGACTGCACTGCCCGGAAAATGACCACCCACCTGATACAACGTCAGCCCGGGCGTGACCTCATGACGCCGCGACCACAATGCGACGGCTGGATCACGGCGGCCCAGCCACTCCTGATCAGCCTCGTTCACCATGACTGGCACGCCACCGAGCGCACGGGACCATTCGACCTGGACTCCGTACATGTGTGGATGACTGGCGGCGATAGCAAGCACCGGCCCCTGGCCCCGCACCCAGTCCACGGCTTCGTCGTCGATATAGCCGATCGGGTCCCAGAGCAGATTGCCCTGAGGTGTCCGCAGCAACAACATCTGCTGCCCGATGCCGACGCCGGCGGCCTGTAGCCCCCATAAAACGGGTGTACGTTGCCGGATCTCGATAACAGCGCCCTCGCGGCGACGATCTTCGAGAGTGGCCCATGCCTGGCCGGTCGCCGGAACGTACTGGCGTTCGTCCGCGCAGATCGGGCACACATCGGGAAGTGGTTCCTCGTATTCGACCGCGCACGTCCGGCACGTGATCATGATGTCCTCCTACCGGTGGCGGCCTCGCTGATCGCGACGTCCACCTGACGCGCGTCGCTACTTTTGTAGCACGGGCGAGCTGATATGACTAGGCCGAAGGTACTGAGGGGTCGCCGTCGGTTGCCTGGGAGCATAATCCGACCTGACCAACGACGACGTCCAGCAGTGAGGAGAACGCATCGATGACGGTCTCGGTGATCAACTACCTGACCACCATCCGGTTCGGCGAAGGGGCGGTCGGTGCCCTCGCCGACGACCTTCACGAGCTCGGCATCAAGCGGGCGCTCGTCGTCACTGACCGCGGAGTCAGAGACGCGGGGCTGGTCGAGCACACGCTCGCGGGATTGCCGGCTACCCAGGTCGCCGAGGTGTTCGACGAGACCCCGTCCAACCCGACCGAACAGGCGGCCGCCGCCGCCCTGGCGCGCTACCGGGAATGCGGCGCAGACGGCCTGGTCGCCATCGGGGGCGGCTCGCCGATCGATCTCGCCAAGGCGATCGCCCTGATGGCCACCCACGACGCTCCGCTCGAGACCTTCGCGGCCACACTTGGCGGCACGCCGCGGATCACCGCCGCGGTCGCGCCGGTCGTCGCCGTCCCCACCACCGCGGGCACCGGCAGCGAGGTTGGCCGCGCCGCCCTCGTCACGCTGTCGGACGGGCGCAAGCTCGGCTTCATCTCAGCGCATCTCATCCCGAAACGGGCCGTCTGCGACCCCGAACTCACCTACGGGCTTCCCCCCGCTCTCACCGCGGCCACCGGCATCGACGCGATCAGCCACTGCGTGGAGACGTACCTCAGTCCGCGCGACAATCCGCCCGCTGAAGCCATCGCACTCGACGGGCTGCGCCGCGCCACCGAGCACATCGAGCTGGCCGCCGCTGACGGGAGGAATCTGACCGCACGCCGGGAAATGATGATGGCAGCCCTGCAAGGCGGACTCACCTTTCAGAAGGGCCTCGGCGCCATTCACGCGATCTCTCATCCCGCGGGCGGACTCGAGACACCCGCGCTGCACCACGGAATGCTCAACGCGGTGCTGATGCCGCACGTGCTGCGGTTCAACGAGCCGGCCGCGCCGGAGAAGTATGTCGCATTACGGCGCGCGGTCGGCTTGTCCGGGCAGGACGACCTCGCCGCGCACTTCGACCGCCTTAACGATGCCCTCGGCCTGCCGCGATCGTTGTCGGCCATGGGCCTGCCCCGTGAAGCGATCCCGGCCATCGTCGACGGTGCGCTCAAGGACCACTCAGCAGCCACGAATCCCCGTCCGCTGACACCGGCCGACATCGAGAACATCCTCACCGACGCGTTCTGACCCGGGACGCGTCGCGGCCCGCCCGGGTTTCATGTCGCGACGGCTCGGATATGCCAGTGTGGCGGGTGGGTCACGGAGACCATCTCGACATCGGCGTCGGCCTGCACGACGGCCCGTGCTCGCATCGGAAGGTGCACGACCTCACCCGGCTCGACACTGATCGTTTCATTCTCGGTGCGGATCGTCAGGATGCCCTTGAGTACGACGTGGACTTCTTCGTAGGGGAAGAAGTGTTCACCCGACACCCCTTGGCCGACCCGTTCAAACTTGACGCTCAGCTCGCGGCCGGGCTCGTCCACCACCGCGGTCGAGTAGTACTCGAGGTCACCCATCTGATCCAAGGTGTACTGGCCGACGCCGAACACCCGAGCCTGTTCCTGGCTCGTGGCAGGTGGCTCTGCGAACGGCACCTGGCTGGACCCGATCGATTCCCAGTCCGAATCCGTGAGCTGCCAATGCGGCGGGCAGATGATGTAGACCGCCTCGGTGTGCTCATCGAACCGGCCTACTACGGGTGCGTCAGCCGGGTAGTAGGCGACATCTCCCGCCCGGGCGGTGCGTGCAGCGCCGTCGATCTGATAGGTCACCGCTCCTCTGATCACGACGACGACCTCGTCGTACGGAAACCGGGATTCGAACGACACTCCCGTGCCGACCCGGCCGAATCCAATGGTCAGCTGGCCTTCCCGAGCATCGTTGACGACGTTCTGCAAATAGAGCTCATCGTCGCCGAGCTGCGCCCAGCTGTTCACATCGGCGATCCGGAACTTGCGGATTCGTGGTCGCACAACGTTCACGCTTACCTCCTGGACCAGGCTGACGGCTCGATCACCGCTGGCGGGCGTTGTCCGGTGACCAACAGCTGACCAGCAGCCGATCGTCATCCCAGTGTGGAAGATGGAACCGTGATCGACCAGCCGGAGAGGAGCGCAGCATGAACCAGAGCACGAATCTGCCCAACCTCGAGGACAAGACCGGAGCCAGCGCGGAGCAGCGGCTCCAGGACGAGAAAACCATCCGGCTCACCACGGTCAGTGCCGGAGGGCAGCCGCAATCCTCGCCGGTCGGTTTCCTATGGGACGGGGCCCGGTTCTTGATCCGCAGCAAGCCCGGCGACCCAAAAGTCCAGAACATCCGGCACAACCCCAGGGTTGCGCTGCACCTGGACATCAAGAACGACGCCGAAGACGGCGGCGTGCTCACCTTCGAAGGCACCGCCGTTATCGACTCCGGTCCGGACGACGACGGCGAGACCACCGCCTACGTGGAAAGATATGCCGACGAGATCCGCGACTACGGGGTACCGCCCGAGGATGTGCTGTCCACCTTCTCCGCCGTGATCCGAGTGACACCCACCCGCACCCGGGCGTACTGAAAGCCGGGCCTCTGCCGACTCACAGGCGCTGTCGCAGCACATACGCCGCTGCCTGCGCGCGTGTGTCAACGCCCAGCTTGGCGAAGATGCGGCTGACGTGGTGTTCCACTGTCCGCCTGCTGATGTAGAGCCGTTGTGCGATCTCACCGTTGGTCAGGCCTTCGGCGATGTGGGCCAGTACCTCCTTCTCCCGTCGCGTGAGTGTTCCCTCACCGCGGGGCGCCGCCCGCCCGGGCTCGCCCAGACTCCGCAGGTGATGGGCGGTCGCGTCCGCGTCGGCGGCCGCCGCGAGCGTGTCGAACACCCGTAGCGCGGCCCGTGCCTCGGACACTGCTACGTCAGGTGCGCTGGCGGCGATGAGCTGCGAGATCGCGAGCCTGGTCCGGGCTTCCTCCAGCGGGAGCCCGGCCATGGCGAACTGAGGCAATGCCGTTTCGAGATGGCCGAGTGCTTCCTCCGGCTCGTCGGCCGCGGCGCAGATGATGCCAGCCGCATACTCGCTCAGCGCGCCAACACGGGGCATATCCGTCCGCGCCGCGATCTGCTCCAGCCGCCGGCCGATGGCACGAGCATCAGGGAGGCGACCGGCCCGGACCTCCACTTCCACCAGCAGCGCGAGTTCCGGAACCTGCCTCGGATGTTCGCCCGCGTTGCCGAGGCGACGCCACAGGATACGCCGGGCGACGTCGGCTTCGCCCCGAACCAGGTGCAGGCGGGCCAGGGGGCACGCAGCATAGGAGTCGAATTCGAAGCCGGCCAGGAGTCTGGCCGCCTCGTCGTACCTGCCCTGCCGAACCCGCAGGTCCGCGAGGCGCACCATGGCGCTGGAGCGCAGCGCAGCGTAACTGTCGTCGTACAGTGCGATCGAGGACTCGAGCTCGCGTTCCGCATCGTCCCACCGTCCTGCCGCAGTGAGAACGCCCCCGTAGTGGGTCCGGCAGATCGCCGATACCCAGGGTGCGTTGGAGAGGGAGCCGAACGACGTCGCGAGCGCCATCCACTGCTGGGCACGGCGGACGTCCAGGGTCAGCTCACAGCACACCAACATGTGGCAGTAGATCTCGCCGACCGTGATGTAGTCGGACACTTCGCCACCTGCCGCGGCGGCCGCTGCTTCGTCCAGCTTCCCCATGCCTTCGGAGACACGGCCGGCGAGGACAAGAGCCATGCCTTCGTGCCCGAGCGCGCAGAAGCGCAGATCCGCATCCGTGAACCGGTCGGCTATCGCGGCCGCTGCCTGCGCGTGCCCTCGCATCTCGGCTGGGTCACCGGACGCCAGGGCCTCGGCGAGTTCTACCCAGCCTGCCTCAACACAATCTCCTGATTCGGCGGCGAGTCTCCGTGCCCGGGCCAGCCAGCCAGCCGCCACCGCTTCGTTGCCATAGACCGCGCCGTGCAGAAAGCTCAGTTCTCGCCCAGCGATGAGTGCGGGCAACCGGGTCTCACCCAGAGCTCGGTAAGCGACGAACGCACGCTCGTAGTACCCGACCGCGGCCGAATAGTCACCTGCCCATTCCACCGCCCGGGCCAGGTGGTGCAGCGTTTCGGCGGCTTCGTCCAGTTCGAGGGCATCGGACAACAGCGAGCGAGCCCGCGCCCAGTCGCCGTGACCCAACGCGATCTTGCCCGCGGCCAGCAGATCCGCCGCATTAGTCATCGTGGAACACAGCATGCCACCGCCACGGCCTGGGAGGCAGGGAATAGGTGGGCGAATAGGTATGTGCACCGATGTTTTCGCGGCATGGCAAGCGCGATGCTGGCCAAGCCGGCAATACCGCTGCTACAGCCCACCCAGGAGGACGACATGGCTGAGACGGAAACCTTCCAGATCTCTCTGGACGCTGCCGAGGTATACGAGTCCAAGTTCGTACCGGCGATTTTCGCCGAATGGGCGGATCGTTTGGTCGAAGCCGTGGATGTCGCGCCCATGCAGGCGGTACTCGATGTGGCCTGCGGCACCGGCATCGTTGCCAGGACGGTGGCGGATCGGATCGGCTCCGGCACGATCGTCGGACTCGATCTCAACGCGGCGATGCTGGCCGTGGCACATCGCTTGCGGCCGGACCTCGAGTGGCACCAAGGCGACGCCGTGGAACTCCCGTTCCCCGAGCGCACGTTCGATCGCGTGCTCTGCCAGATGGGTCTGATGTTCGTGCCGGACCGAGCCCGCGCCATCAGGGAGATGGCGCGGGTGGCGACGGGCGGTTCCACGGTCGGGATCGTCGTCCCTGCCAGCATCGGCGAGCAACCGGCCTACCGGGAGCTCGCATCGATCGTCGCCGACGAGGCGGGTGCGGCCGCTGCCGTACTCATCGACACGTACTGGTCGTGCGGCGATCTCGACGAGCTGCGCGCGCTATTCAGCTCAGCGGGGTTGACGCACGTCGTGGCCCGAACGCATCTCGGGACCGCGAGATTCCGGTCGGCCGACGAGCTGGTCGCAACCGAGGTTGAGGGTTCACCACTCATCACTCAGATCGACGACGCGACATACACCCGCATCAGAGAACGCGCCCGCACCGCGCTCGAGCCGTTCGCCACGCAGAGTGGCTCCCTGCACGCTCCGCTCCGCGGCCACATCGTGACCGGCACGGTGCCGTGACGTGCGTCGTCACCCGGCTCCTCGCCATCTGACTCGTCAGTACTGGAAAAACTGGTTGCAGGTCCGCAGGCGCCGGTGGCAGCGTCGTAGTCACGATCTAGGAGGTCATCATGACGATCTTTGCCGCAGCCGAGCACCGCATGCACCCTTCGGCGCGGGAGCTGGCCGCTTGATCTCCACGCCTGCTGTGTGTCCATCACCAGCGGGCGGCACCGTCCAGTCTCCTCGCGTCTGAGCAGTCTTCCGACGTGACACCGCTATGGGTGTCATGTTCTTCGACCACGAGGAGTACCAGTGACATCGCAATACGAACCCCTGCCCGGGGCTGAGGGCAACCCAACCTCCGTGCTCCGGCACGGCGACACTGTTGTGCGCCCTGCCGGGCCTTGGACCGAGACCGTTCATGCCCTGCTCCGCCACCTGGAGGATGCCGGATTCAGTGGTAGCCCGCGGCTCGTAGGTGACGGGTACGACCAGCAAGGACGTTCCGTGGTGACCTATATCGAGGGCCACAGCGTCCATCCGCGCGCCTGGACCGACGAGGCGATCTGGCACGCCGGGCAGATGCTACGTGACCTCCACCGGGCCACCGCCAGTTTCCGTCCGCCCGGCGAGGCGATCTGGCATCCGTGGCCGTTCCACGATTCCGGTCCGGAGAGTGTCATCAGTCACCGCGACGCGGGACCATGGCACATCGTGGCCCGGGACGGCTTGCCGGTGGCGTTCATCGACTGGGAGACGGCCGGCCCGACCGACCGTCTCGACGAGATCGCCGCCACGGCGTGGTGGAATGCACAACTGCACGACGACGACCTCGCTGAGCGCCACGAACTGCCCGACGCCAACGCGCGGGCAGCACAGCTGCGGCACTTCGTCGACGGCTACGGCCTGGCAACAGCAGAGCGGGGTGACCTCGTCACTCGGATGATCGAGTACGCCATCCGTGATTCAGCGGCCGAAGCCGTCAAGGCAGGGGTCACGCCGGAGTCCAGCCAGGCAGGCGCCGTATGGGCGATTGCGTGGCGGGCCCGCTCGGCAGCGTGGATGCGGCGGCATCGCTCGATGCTGCAGGCCGCGCTTGCCGCGAGCTGACATCCGAAGCTTGCTCGATGAAGTGCTGAGTTGAGTCCGGGGGTTCGCGGCCTCACGTGACGCGTCGCGGCGCCCACCGCCGCACATCGTGTTACGGGAGGCCACGAACCTCACCTCACTGCAGCAAGAGACCTGACAGTCTTCGTCCGGGAGGTGATCATGCCGCGATACGAGTTCACCTCGCTCGCCGTCCTCGCGGGCGACGAGCTGGCGGAAGCACGCCAGCGCCTCCTCGGCGCGTTCCCGTAATGAGAGTCGCCCGTCGATCATCTCAATTGACCCGGCCACAGCGCTTGCATTTTGGCGCTTCTGGCGCCAGAATGGCGCTATGCCTAGCGTACAGATCAAAGACGTTCCCGATGAGACGCATTCCGTCCTGCGTCGGCGAGCCGCTGCCGCTCACCAGTCCCTTCAGGAGTATCTACGCAGCAGGCTGATCGAGGAAGCAAGCCAACCGACCCTCGACGAGGTGCTCGATCGCGCGAGTGGACGGTCCGGAGGATCCGTGTCTGTGAATGACGCGGTCGCAGCGTTGCGCGATGACCGTGCTCGTCGTTGACGCAAGCGTCCTCGTCGTGGCACTGGGCGACGATGGACCAGACGGCGACCTTGCACGGGAGCGCCTGCGCGGCCATGGACTCGTGGCGCCGGAGTTGATCGATCTCGAAGTGGCGTCGGTACTTCGGCGGCAGTATGTCAGCGGCCGTCTCGACGATCGCCGGGCCCGACAGGCTCTTAATGATCTAGAGGCGATTCCGGTCCGCCGGGCCCCGCATCGGTCATTGCTCTCTCGGTGCTGGGAGCTACGGGACAATCTCACGGTTTATGACGCGGCCTACGTAGCGCTGGCCGAACTCCTGGACTCCACCTTGCTCACGGCGGACCGTCGCCTGGCGAGTGCACCAGGAACACGGTGCACCATTGACGTGCTCGCCGCGGCAACCGCGCCATCAGATCCCTGAAACGGGCCAGGATCCACGGTTCAGCTCAGTGAGACCGCGAGCATCTGCTCGCAGCCGAGCAACAGCACGCCTGCGCTCCATGCGTGCGAAAGAGTGAGCAGCATGCCCTTCGGCTGGAAACAGGAGGTCTGGTAGTAGCGCTCGGTGATCATTCCCCGGTAAGAGTTCACCTCGCCGTCCTCGCGAGCGACGAGCTGGCGGAAGCACGCCAGGGCCTCCTCCGCGCGCGCCCGATAATGCGGGTCGCCCGATGCCTGGGAAAGTTCAAGCATTTCCTTGGTGCAGATCAGCCCGTAGGCGTGCAGGTGCTGGTTGGACGGCGACGCTTGGTCGGCGCCACGGCTGGCGAACCGGTAGGCGCCCAGCATGCTCCGTTCGGAGAAGTCGACGTTGTACGTGTAGCGGAAGGTCAGCATCCAGTCCGCCGCCCGCCGGGCCAGGTCGAGCCAGCGATCCTCACCGGTGCGGCGATGCAGGGCGACGTAGGCCATCACTGCGGCATACCCGTCCTCCGACGTCGGCGCCAGGTCGACGTCCTCCGGCGCGCCGTGAATGAACTCACGGTCGACGAACTGCGCGTAGTACTCACCGGCCCTGACCGCCGCCGCGAGGTACCCGCCGTCGTCGTCGAACCTGTCCGCCTCGGCCAGCGCCGCCACCCAGGTGAGACCGGACGCCCCTGCCCACGAGAGGACGCGGCCGTCCTCTGCGTGGTGGACTGAGCCGAGGTTGCCGTCGGCACGCTGCCGCGCCCGGATCACGTCGAGGTTGGATCGTGCGGCGCTCACCCACACCGGACGGGCCGAGCGCACGTCATCGCCAAGCTCCAGGGCCCGGACGAGAAACAGGGTGGCTTCGCCGAGGGTACGCGCGTGCAGTCCACCTTTCAGCGGCGTCCAGCTCTGGGACCATCCCTTGGACCGGTACCAGGTTCCCCAGAACGTTCCCGACGGAGACAGGTTCGCGCAGATGAAATCGATCACCTTCATGGCCGCGGACCGCTGGTCATCACTCGCAACACCGGCCCGCCGGGCATGCGCCAGGAGTGCATAGGCCCAGGGGATCCCACTGATCCAGCCGACGTGCATCGCCTGGCGATCGACACGCAGCCCGTCCTGGCCGCTCACTTCCCGGTCGAACCCGACGGTCTCCAGCAGCACACCCGGATCGGGATCGTAGTGCCAGCGCACCAGTCCTTCACCGGCGACGTCGGCAGCCTCCGCGATCGGCATCCACGGCTGCACCACATGCGTGTGCCGGGCCTGTTCGTATACCTCCCGCAACACTCGCGCGTATCCGTGGCGGTCCGCGCCGATCCTGCCGGCTGAGGCGTTGAGCCGAACCGTCTCGCCGGGCTGCCACACGTACCGTCCCCGCTCCGGGGGACGCGGCTCGGCGGAGCCGTAATAGGTGACAGGCGCCTCCCGGTACGGATAGACCACGTGGGCTGTGGCCGTCTGGCCGCTGTGGGAGAACCCCACCCCCGTCAGCCCGCACGCGAAGGTCTCCGAGGTCAGAAGAACGACGCCGTCGTGGTCGTTCCATACGAACACCGCCGGAGTAGCGGCCCGGTCCGATCGGAACGACCAGTGGTCGCTGACCATGCCGTCCGGGTCGTTCGCACCGACCTCGAACCTGGGAAACCGCCGGTCGCAGGCCTCGGGCCGGTTCTCCCCGTAGAACAGGCCCGGGATCAGCCACCACGGATCCGGGGTGCCGGAAAGCTCTACCGCCAGCCGCAGGTGCCCGGTGAACGGCTGCGCGTCTTGATTCACCACGCCCAGGACAATCTCCGACGCAGCTGCCTGCCCAGAGCTGACAGCCACCTCGACCCGGAACGGACCGGCGACGGCCACGGCCCGGTCCTGATCGCCAGGGACCCGGGCCGACCCGAGAAGCTGTCCCGAGGCATCCAGCGCCTCGATCCGCAACTCCGGTCGAGACTCCGGTCGGTGCGGCACGGTCATTCGCCGCCGCCGGCGGCCGGACCGTCGTCGATATCCCACTCCAGCAGGTCGACTTCGACTATCGGCGCCGCCGGGTCGCGGGGAACACGGAACGTGCGGATCTGGCTAGGCCCGAAACCAGATTCGATCACGCGGTCGATGAACGGCAGCCGCAGCCGCGCGGAGGCCGGCGCACCCGTTGTCTCCACCGCCCGAACGATTACCTCCGGGGTGTCGGCGTCACCATCCTGCCAGCCCTTCAGCGCCGTGATCATGACCTGGCCACCACCGTCGGCGGCGAAACTCTGCTCGGCCGGGAGGGCTCCCGGGTGGAAGCTCTCCAGCATGGCGCGTGGCGGAGCCCCGAGCAGTGCTGCGCGGCGGGCCAGCCCGGCCTCGCGCCATTCTCCGGCGTGCGGGACCAGCAGGTAACTGAATCGCTGTACGCCCTGGTCCTGGAAGGAGTAGAAGCCGTCGTCGTCGAGGAGCTTCGGGTCGTGCCACGAATACACCGGGCTGCGGACCGCGGTGATACCGATGCTGGGTGTCGCGGAATCGTCGCCCGGCGAGACGTCGTAGCCGTGTTTGGCGTTGTTGATCACGGCCAAGCCGGCGCGCCGGGTGGTCCCGCCGGACGTGGTCATCTCCCCAGTGAGATCCACCCACGACTGGCCGGGTTCTTCGGCTCCGTCCACCGGACGCTCGAGCGTGCCGAACGGAATCTCGTAGGTGGCGGTGGGATTCTCCAGCGCAGTGGGGAAACGCATCTTCAGCAGGTGCGCCTGCTCCCGCCAGTCGAGGGTGACGCGCACTTCCAGCTCGTCGGCGCCCTGCCGCAGGATGAACTCTTCCACCAGGGTGGAGCGGCCCCACTCGCGTTCGACGCGCAGCCGGGCGCGTTCCGGGCCGTCCTCACGTAGCACCATGGCGGTGAGGTCCATGGCCTTCCCGGCAGCGGCGTAGGAGACCACGTGGTGTCCCCAGGTGTCGGTCGGGTCTTCGCAGATCTGGGTGTGTTCGCCGCGGGCGCCGGCGACGACGTCCGTCCCGGTCCGTTTGTCGAGGAGGCTGTTCAGCCAGCCGCTGGCTGGGTCGAACTCCGCTCGCAGGATGTCGTTCTCGAGGACGGTCTGCGACGCGCGGAGCAACCCCGGCGCCTCGTTGCTCCACGGGATGTCCGCGGGAGCGGATCCAGGGCGCAGCCGGTACAGGCGATACCCCAGCGCAGGCAGCTCGGCGCGGAACACCGCGGCACCGCGGCCTTTGTCGTTGGTGGTCGCCACGGACTGGGTGGGCTGCGACGGGGTCTGCCGGCCGTCGGCGTCGACGACGTGGACGCCGGTCGGCTGAACGCCGTACTGCAGCTCGACGTCGGTGCTCACCTGCCACGGATGCGGGTTGAACACGAGGACCGGCTGGGTGCCGTCCTCGGCTGGGACATCCACCTGCCGCGCTATGACGTTGTGCACTCGGGTGATGATGCGTTTGGACAGCGCCACGGCCTCGCCGAGCTGGTCGCGGGCGTCGTCGTAGGCAGGTTCGATCGCCGAGCCGGGCAGGATGTCGTGAAACTGGTTGAACAGCAGCTGTTTCCACCCGTGGTCGAGTTCCCGCCGGGGATAGCTCAGCCCGTCGGTGACCGAGCCGATGACGGCCCAGCGTTCAGCGCTGAGGAGCGCGGCCTGGGTCCTGCGGACCCAGGCCTTGATGCCGGAGTGGGCCGAATAACAGCCGGCGGCGTGGTGCTGCAGGTCGTCACGCCATACCGGCAGATCTGCCATTCCGGCCTCGCCCTTCCTCGCGACCAGTTCGTCGAAGTAGCGGCGCGGCGAAGACATCGACATCCTCCCGAAGGTTCCCATCTGGTCGTATCGGTAGATCGACTCGATGTTGGCCTTGGTGGGACCACCGCCGTGGTTGCCCACTCCGTAGAACACCATCACGTCCCCGAGCGAACGGTCGAGCTGCGCCAATGCCTTCCCGGCCTGATGAGCGACGTCGCCGGGCGGGCTGCAGTACTCGAACGGGATCCGGTACGCGAGAACCCGGCTGCCGTCCGGGGCCTCCCACCAGAACGCTGTGCCGTCGAGCTCACTCTCGTGCGGTCCGGGGCGCAGGAAGCAGTAGGAGTCCATCCGCTGGCCACG
Organism: Phytoactinopolyspora mesophila; assembly: GCF_010122465.1. Lineage (NCBI taxonomy): Bacteria > Bacillati > Actinomycetota > Actinomycetes > Jiangellales > Jiangellaceae > Phytoactinopolyspora > Phytoactinopolyspora mesophila. The sequence continues at coordinate 88,544 of NZ_WLZY01000012.1, forward strand.
CAGGATCTGCGGGAGCATGGCATTGTGCCCGAAGGGGTCGACGTTCATGCCGACCGTCGAGACGATCCCGAAACGCTCGTGCAGGTAGCGCTGCCCGTAGAGCCCTTGACGGACGAACGACTCGCCACCGGGCATGTTGCAGTCCGGCTCCACCCACCAGCCCCCGGTGTTGACCCAGCGGCCCTCGGCCACCCGTTCCCGGATCCGCTCGAACAGTTCGGGGTCGGACTCCTCCACCCAGGAGAGCAGCACCATCTGGTCGCAGGTGAAGACGAAGTCCGGGTACTCGTCCATTCGATGGATGGCGGACCAGAACGTCGCCCTCGCCTCCTGGTACCCCTCCTGCCATGGCCACAACCAGACCGGGTCGAGATGGGCGTTGCCCACCATGTGCAGGGTGCGGTCCGGTGTCGCGACCGGGCGCTCGGTAGTCATCAGGACGGTCCCTCCTCGGCCCAGACATCGACGATCTCGCTGATCAGATGCAGCATGAGCGTGTGCATTTCCTGTATGCGCGCGGTAGTGGTGGACGGCGCCAGCAGTGCGTGATCGGCGTGCTCGAGTGCTGGTCCGCCGTCGCCGCCGCCGAAGAGCACCGTGGTGGCGCCCTGTTTCCGGGCAGTGGCGAGACCGGCGACGATATTAGCCGAGCGCCCACTCGTGGTGAAGGCGCCGACCACATCACCGGGCCTGGCCAGCGCACTCACCTGCCGCGCGAACACGTCGTCGAACGAGTAGTCGTTCGCGATACACGTCGCCACGGTAGCGTCCGTGGTGAGCGTGACGGCGGGGAGCGGGCGGCGGTCGCGCTTGTAATGCCCGATCAGTTCGCCGGTGAAGTGTTGTGCGTCCGCGGCGCTGCCACCGTTGCCGAACGTATACAGCCTTCCTCCGGCAGCGAAGTGCCGGCACAGCTGTTCTGCCACGGCGCGGATCGCTGGCAACATGCCCGGCAACGCCTGCGCCGTGCGGATATGGTCGTCGACCTGGCTTTCGATGCCGGCCTCGCCGGATGGCGTGTCCAAGCCGGACGTGCGGACGTTGTCAACCATGGTTCGCTCCGGTCAGTGCGTCGAATGCCACGACGCCGGCACCGGCGACGCACACCACGTCACCCAGTCCGGCCAGCACCACCTGCGCGGATTTGGCCGCAGGCGGCATGGCATCACGGCCAACCACCTCGGCTACGGGCTCCAGCAGCATCGAGCCGGTCCGGGTGACTCCGCCGCCCAGGATGACCAGCTCGGGTTCGAAGATGTTGACCAGGTCGGTCACGGCCTGTCCCAGGACGTCTGTGGTCTCGTCCCAGATCCTGCGCGCCAACTGGTCATCGGCGCGGGCTGCATCGGCCACCTCCACCGAGGTCAACGGATCGGCATCGGCCAGCGTTGACACCTCGCCGGAGGCCAGCGCCTCCGCGGCGCGCTCGGCGATAGAGGTCCCGGAGACGTACGCCTCCAGGCATCCCCTGCGGCCGCAACTGCACATGCGCCCGCCCGGACGGACCACCACGTGGCCGAGTTCGCCGCCGTTCCCGGCAGCGCCACGATGCAGCTTGCCGTGGATGACGGAACCACCACCAACTCCGGTCGAGATCGTGAGATAAAGCATGGTGGACACGCCTTTGCCGGCACCGAAGCGGTGTTCGCCGAGTGCGGCGGCCGTGGCGTCATTCTCCAGGAACGCAGGCACGCCGAACTCGGCCCGCGCCATGTCACCGAGCGGAATATCGATCCATCCCGGAAGGTGAGGCGGGGAGAGCAGAATGCCGCGAGTGCTGTCCAACGGGCCGCCACAGGAGATCCCGACCGCGGCCACCTCCAGTCCTGCGCGCGCTATCGCGCTTCGCCCCATGCCGAACAGCCTCGAGATGATCGCGTCTGGGCCTTGTTCCCGGCGGGTCGGTTCCACCAGGAGGCCATGGACAGCCCCGTCGGACGTCACCACCCCCACAGCGAGTTTGGTGCCGCCGATGTCGAGTGACAAAACGGCGGGTTCTCCTGCGCTCATTCGTCCTCCGGTTGGTCCTGTGGAGGGACCGGCTGGCAACATCTGGCCGATGTGACATCGTTCCCACACGACATGTTAGAGGTCGCCTCCGCGCCGGTCAAACACGCGGGATCGTTCCCAGGCGACGCCGTGTGCTTGCATCCTGTTCGGCGGTGATCGTGAGCAATCTATTGCCGTGATCAGGTGATCGTGAGCGGATCGCTGTCGTCGTTCTGCGGCAGTAATCTGCTCACGATCACCGCTACATGGGAATCGACATCCGGCGGCGGCATCCGACGGGTCAAGGGCAGGCTCGCGTCATCCGCGTTCTCGAGGCGGCGCGGTGGATCCACGCTGGATGATCTCCACCGGGATCACGTCCGCCACAGGTGCATCAGCCGGGTCGGCGATGCGCCGCATCAGCCGCTCGACCGCCACGCGGCCCAGTGCGGACGCGTCCTGGGCCACCGCCGTGACCCCGGGCTCCACCATGCTCATCCACGGCGCGTCGTCGAAGCTCACGACGCTTAGATCCGCCGGAATACCCAGCTTCACCTTGGCAGCCGCCCGCCACACGCCTTCGGCCAGCACGTTGTTGGCGGCGAACACCGCGGTGGGGCGGTCCTCGGTGCCGAGCAACCGGAGCGCGGCGTTGTAGGCGGTCTCGACGTCCCAGCCACTGGAAACGACCAGAGACGGGTCCTCCTCGATCCCGGCGGCGTCGAGAGCCTCCCGGTATCCGCGATACCGGTCGTGCCCGGTCGTCCAGTCGGTCTCGTCGATGAACAGGGCAATCCGGCGATGCCCGAGCTCCGTGAGCTGTTCGGTCACCCGGCGTGCAGCGGCGCGGTTGTCGACCACCACGGCGTCGCACTCTTCAGGGGCGAACTGCCGGTCGACCTCCACGACGGGGATCCCGTGCCGGCGCAGATAGTCGGATACGGCACGGGAGACCGGGGTGACGACGACACCGGCTACCCGCAGGGCCACAAACGCCTCGGCCGCGCTGGCTTCGTCGTCGACCAAGCCGCCGTCGTCAGCGAGCATCATGCTGTATCCGTGGGCGCGTGAGGCCTCACCGGCGCCGGCGGCCAGTTCGGCGTAGAACGAGTTGCGCAGGTCCGACACGAGGACGCCGATCGACAGACTGACCTGCTGCTTGAGGTGCCGTGCGGTGGCGTCCGGCACGTACCGCAACTTCTTCGCAGCCTTGAGGACCCGCGACCGGACCCCTTCGGCGACGTAGCCACGCCCGGTCAGCGCTCGCGATGCCGTAGACCGCGAGACCCCCGCGGCCTCGGCTACATCCTTGATCGTGGCCCGGCGCACCGGTGAAGCCGGCGCCACGGAACCGTCGTACGTATCCTGCGCCATCTTCGCCTCCAGTGGTCCCACCCGGCGCACTACTCTGCCGGGACGACGTTGACCAAGGCCTCGGCATGCTGGCCCAAGCGTAGACGGCCGAACGTCACATCCATCGCCACCCGCGCCCGTGCTTGCACGGAATCACCGGCTACGACATCAACCGAGGCAGTTGTCACCTCGCCCGGTCCGAGCTTAAGGATCACCACCTCCGGGACGGAAGACCACCCCTCGGGAAGCACCGGATGAATCGCGGCGTCCGTGGCACCGGGCAACGGGTTGCGCACCGTGACCTCGAAGCGCACTTGCCCCCCGGCCGGCACTGAGCTGCGGTACGGCCGGATGGTGACAGCGTTGCCGTCGGCTCCGAGATCGAACTCGTCGAGCGGCAACAGCTCATGATGGATGTGCACGACCTCGTCCGCTTGTTCGGCGAGCAGGTCGAGATAGGCGTCGTCGACCCATCGGTGCTTCCAGTGCCCGCTGACCATCAGCCCCGGTGCGACCTTGCGATACAGCGCCGCGCTGTCCTGGAAGTCGTGGATGCGGAACAGGTTTCGGTACTGGTAGTTCAGGATCTCCCGGCGCTCGCCGGGCACGCCCTGGATATCTTGCTGATCGCCGGTCACCATCACCCGGACGCCGTCCACCTCGAACTCGAAACCCGCGGCATAGAGAGTGTGCCCAGGGAGTTCATGCACGGTGATCGCGTGCTCCCGCCAATGGAAAGCCGCCCCCACGGGCAGCTCCCGGTCGACCGGAATGGGGTCGTACCAGAGGCACGGGAGGTCGTAACGTTCTGGATGTTCGAGGATGGGCGCGACATTCGCCGGTGCCCATACTTCCGTGCCCTCCGCCTCGCGCAGCAGCGGCATCCCCGCGACGTGATCGTCGTGATAGTGCGTGGGCAGGGCGACCTCGATCTTCTCTACGCCGTACTGCCGCCGCAGCGCGGGCAGCGATGCCAGCCACGGCCGCCTCGACGCGCGGTCGGTGCCAGCGGGCAGCCCGGTGGTCATGTCGTAGCCGTAGTCGATCACCATCGCGGTTCCGGCGTCGGACAACAGGACATACGAACACGCGTTACTGGTCCGGTTCAGCAAGAGATGCGGCGTCAGCTCGACGAACGGATTATCCAGCCGGTCGCGCAGGTCCCACGGGTGCGGCCGCCGGGAGTCGACATAACGACCCATCCGCTCGGCCAGCAAGCTGAGCGCGGACCGAGGGTCGTCCATCGGCTCGCCGTGGGACGGCAGCAGCAGGTCCAGCGGCTCGTCGATGAGCTGCAAGCAGCTGAGCACGGCCATCGCGGGGCCCTCGTTCTCGGTGTAGGACCACTGGGTCGCCGCGAGCGACCACACCTTCCCCGGCGCGTAGATGAGGTCACCGGTGAACGCGATCTCCCGGCCCCGGTGGGCGACGACGTACGTCACCGACCCGGTGGTGTGACCCGGAGTCGGCAGCACCCGGACGTCGATGCCACCGTAAGTGGCCATCCGGTACTCCGGGACCGTGCCCGCGATGGGGACCGGGTCCAGGAGAGAGAACTTGTCCTGGCGAAGGTTGTAGTCGTTGGCGATGGGGCGGCCGGCCCACATCCGATCCACTGCGGCGAACAGGTCCTGTTCGACCGGGGGAACGTGGATCTCGATACCGGCTTCGACCGCACGTGGCAGTCCCTGGCCCTGATCGCGGTGGTGATGGGTCATCAGAATGTGCGTCAGGCGCTCGATGCCCATCTCGTCGAGGTGATCGAGAACCGTGCCATCACCGAAGTCGACGGCGACGCCGGTGGCCGGGCTTACACCTTCGGACTCGTTGCGGATCACATAGACGTTGCAGGTATCCCTGATTCGGAAGATCCCGGGTGCCACTTCCTCGACTGCAGCAGACATGGCTCAATGGTATCGTTCCCACAATGCAGCGAAAGGCATCTGGCACACCCGCCCTGGACTGGCGGGGCACCATCGAAGGCTTCTACGGACCACCGTGGTCGCATGCCGACCGGTTGGCGCACCTGCGATTCGCCGAGCGGCACGGCCTCAACACCTACGTCTACGCGCCGAAAGACGACCCATTCCACCGGGAGCGGTGGCGCGAGCCGTATCCGGAGCGCGAGCTGGCCCGGCTATCCGAACTGGTCCGCGCCGCCCAATCCGCTCAGCTGCGATTCGTCTTCACGATCTCACCGGGCCTGTCGATGGTGTACAGCGATGCCGCGGAGCTCGACCGGCTGGTGGCCAAACTGGAACAGGTCTGGGCGATCGGTGTGCGACACATCGGCCTGCTGTTCGATGACATCGAGCCGGAGCTGACCCATGACGTGGACGTCTCCGTGTTCGGGGCGGCCCCAGGCTCATCCGCCCGCGCACACGCCTCCGTGTGCCGGCACGTCATCGAGGCTGTGCTGGACCGGCACGGCAACGACGGGCCCCTACTGATGGTGCCGACCGACTACGCGGGCACCAAGCCTTCGCCGTACCGGCAATTCCTGGCCAAGGAACTGCCTCCGGAGGTACTGGTGTGGTGGACCGGGCATGACGTCGTCGTCGGCGAGATCAGCCGCGAGGACATCGACGCGGCCGCGGAAAGCTATGGGCACCGATTGCTGCTCTGGGACAACTTCCCGGTCAATGACTTCGACCCGGCCCGGCTCTTCCTCGGTCCGCTGACCGGCCGTACCGCCGACATCGCGGGGTCGGCCCTAGTGGGCATCACGGCCAATCCCATGCCGCAGGCCGCCGCATCCGAGATCGCGCTCGCCACGGTAGCCGAGTGGGCGTGGGATCCGTCCGCCTACGATCCGGTTGCCGCGCATCGCCGAGTACGCTCGGCCCTGGCCGGTGGCGCCATGGTCGAGATGCTGATCGAGGCGGCTAGCTCGTGGCCGCCATCAGCGCCGCGCCAACCTCGGCTGTCCGCCCTGTTCGACGACGTGCGTCGGGAACCCGCGTTGGCCTCAGACGAGTTGCGCGCGATGTTCACCGTGATGGTCCAGCCACCAGAGCCGGCCACCGACGACGCTGCCCGGCTGGTCGCCGAGATCCGGCCCTGGCTTGACGCACAGGCGGCGATGGGGCAAGCCGGATTGGCCGCCCTGGATCATCTGAGATCGCCTTCGCCCGAGACCCGGGCCACGGCCGAGAAGGCCCTGGTAGAAGCTCAAGCTCACGAGGCGGACGTACTGAAGGGCATCATCGCGCCGTTCGTCGCCAGCGTGCTCGAGTCTCGGTGACATCGCACGGTTCACTGAGCTGATGCGTTTAGAAGGGCGGGGTGTCGGGCGGAGTGGTCCCAGACGGTTGAGGACTTCCCGGCGGGTCGTGAACGCCGTGACGCTGGGTATCGCTGCCGTTGCGCGAGGGGGTGTCTGCCGCGTCGGGCGCAATGCGGGGAATCTGGACCACACTGGTGTGGCCAGTGGGGCTGGTCCATTGCTGGCGACCGTTGCCGAGATCTTTGACGTGCCAGCCGGCGCGGTGTTTCTGCATATGGCAGGGTTTGCACAGGGCAGAGCAATTGCAGGCCGATGTCGGTCCGTAGGGCCACGGCCGCCGATGGTCGATCTCGCACCGCATCGCCGGACGATGACAACCGGGTGCCATACACTCGCGGTCTCGCAGTAGAACGAAGTCCACCAGCTCTTGCGGCGGCGAGTATCGGGTAGTGCCGTAATCGATGGCGTGCCCACCGGCCGGAGCGGTGCCCACCCAACGCCAGAAACCGGCAGCGGCCAACGCCCGGGCGGCATCGGCGTCGATCGGCCCGTATCCGTCGAGATGGGCGGGGTGTTCACTCAGCCCGAGCAGGGCGGTCATGGGAATGGTGATATTCACGCTGACCGGTCGTCCATGCATAGTGGCCAGCCGAGTTCCGGTAGCGGCGCCGCACTCGGCGCATTCGTGTCCACCAAGATGACCTGTGGCCAGTGAAGACCACCCGAATGACGCCAACGCATCGGCCCGACGTTGCGCCCGTGTACGAGAACCCTGCTTCGAGCCCGCCGCTGGCGCGGCGGCGTCACGTGACGCGGCCGGGTCCTCGGCGCGGGCACCTATATCAGGGTCTTCACCGCCGGCGCCTTCACCGCCGGCGCCTTCACCGCGGGCGCCATCACCGTCGGCACTAGCACCACCGGCGCCATGACCATCGGTCCCATCTCGTGCGTCGGCGACAGCGTTCAGGGCGGCCAGGACGGCGGCCGCTTCTTCGGCGGGAAGGTAGGCGACGAGCCAGGCCATGCCTTCGTCCGCCGGCTCGACCCACACGTCCCGGCGGGAACGGGCTTCGCGGTGCCGATGTTTCGCACCGGCGGCGTCGAGTTCGTGGAGAAGTTCGTTGACCACGCGGGACAGCTTCACATCGGTCCAGCCGTGCACGAACGGCAACACGGCCTTCTCGATCAGGGCCGCGACGCCTGGGCCACACTTGTTCAACGTGCGCGTCAAGATACGGGCCTTGGACTCATCCAGCCGACCCTGGGCGAGCGCGGCATGCACGTTCGGGCATTCCTCCACCAAAGTGACGGCGTGGTCGACGAGTTTTTCAGCTTGGGGCTTGGTCCACGGCCGCACCGCACACAACGCTCCCGCAGCCACCGGGACCGGATGCAACGCCCCGAATCCGTGTGGATTGTCCGGGCGGATTTCCGGACGCCGAGTCAGCTCGGCCGCTGCCTCGGCTTGTTTGGCTCTCGCCCAGGCGACGATCCGTTCCCACGCGGCCACAGCGTCAGCCACCTCATGGACATCCAACTGGGACAGCGGGAATGCCTCCAGCGCCATCGCCAGCGATGTGCCCGGGACCATCGTGGCGAACCGAGAGCTATCCGCCTCCGGCCCCAGGCCGAACTGCCCGGCCCGCACACCCGGTGCAGCTGTTGCGTCCGGATCACTCGGGCAAGCCCCAAGCGAGTCTTCCGGATCCGTCCACGGCCGCTCGGGCTCAGATACGCCTTCGGCGCCGCACTCAGCGTCACCGGCGAATTCCGATTCGATCAACCGAACCCACGCCGCATCGACATCATCAGCCACCGCACGCGCGGCTTGTCCGGGTGTATTCACCCGGACCGCGGCGTCTTCGTGGCTCTGACTCATACCCTTAATGTTAATCGAACATAAGTTTCTGTTCAATACCTTCACCAGGATAAACAGTGCTTGTCATTACTGATCCGACGATAAACGACTCCCCACGCAGGGCGCTAGTGTCGCGGACCGGAAGTCCGCGTCCGAGTTGGTTTCCAGGTGGATGCATCGCAAGGCGCCGAAGGAGGTCGATGTGGTGCATCGATCGACGACGGCTACGCAGCGAGGCGCCGCCTGGGCATCAAATCCAGGCGCACGGATTTCCGGTCCGTGACACTAGATAGCGAGCGCTTGGCCCTGATCTCGCAGGGTGTTCTGCAGCCGGGAAACGTCGATCGACTGCACCGGTCGGCCTGACCGGGATGCCTCGACGGCCGCCAGCCCAGCGGCGTGGCCCAGCATCTGGTACTGCACCTCCATGCGCACCGACGAGAACGCCACATGTGACGCGGACAGGCAGACCGGCACGATCAGGTTGATGCATTCTGAGTAGCGCGGCACCAGCGACCGGTACGGGATCGAGTACGGCCGCACCGGCACCGACAAATATCCCTCGGTGAAGACCATGCCGATGGGACGGGGGTGTTCGTGTACCCACCGCCACACACGCTGCACCTCACGGACGTCGATGTGGTACGAACCCATCGCCACGGTGTCATGCTGCCGGCGCGGCGCGACACCCAACAGATCATGCTCGGTCAGGATGTACTCACCCAGCATCCGCCTGGCCTCCCGGACGTACAGCTGGTCCGGGAGGTGATCGGTGTCGGTGAACTCGTCGGCGGGTAATCCCCACCGGGATATCTCGTCGCGTACGCCGGCCGGCACCGCCAGGTCGTTGGCCAGGAAGTACAGGAAATCCCTGGCATGGTTCACGTGATGCAGACGGATCCGCTCCCGGCCGGCCGGGTCGGCCTCTGGGTACTCCCAGGCGGATCCGTCCAGGACACTCAGTGAGAACGGCCCGATCGAGTTGCCGTCACATTTTCCGTTGGGCAGGTTCTGTTCCAGGCCCAGTAGCTGCCCGGCCCGGACCTCTAGTCCGTCCTTGTCCCAGCGGTCGAAGATCCGCCGGCCGAGCTCCCAATAGGCGTCGTCGTAGCTCTCACTGGGTGTGAAGGGAATCCGGTCCGCTGCCTGAGTCAGGCAGACCCGATAGCCGTAGGACATCACACCACCGTCGCCCTCGCCCACGTCGTCCAGTTCACGATCGTGGATCTGAGGCACGATCGGCCCGCCTTCGAAGCCCTCGGCGTCGCCAGCGAACGGCGAGATCCACGCGGGGACGGTGTGCCGGCCGGGCACCAGTTCTTGCCGCCCGGCATGAATCTCTGCGTACAGGGCACGACTTTCACGGCCGACCGCGTAGGAAACACCGGCCCCGGCCATCAGGTCTCCTTCGTAGCTGGCATCCACGAAGACCCCGCCGGCTACCTGTCGCCCGCCGAGGAGTTCCACCTCGGTGATCCGCCCGTCGGCACATCGAACGCCGCCCAGCACCGATCCGAACCAGACCTCCACGCCGGATGCCTCCAGCCAGTGCAGGTAGATGCTCTCGGCGACGTGTGGTTCGGGTCCGGCATAGTGGCCCACGGCAACGCCGTAGTGCTCGGCGATGGCCCGCCGCAGCCGCCCGGCCATGCCCTGCACGACCCGGACGTCGCCGACGTCGGTGTAGCCGAGCCCGCCTGACGTCATCCCGCCGACGTGGCGGCCGGGTTCGAGCAGCAGCACCGAGGCACCTGCCTCGGCAGCGGCGACAGCAGCGCAGACGCCACCTGAGGTCGCGCCATAGACCACGACGTCATGTCCGCTCATCGCGGTACTCCTTCCACGTCCGGGCCACCAGGGCCAGGTCGGCTGCGGTCAGCGGTTCTCCGGAGTTGTCAATGGCCTCCAGGTAATACAGCGCTGGGACCCCCAGGGCGGCCTGGGCCTCGACGTATGCGCGCCATGAGGCGCGGTCAGGCATGGGCCACTGATCGGTGTCCAGCAGGTGACCGGGCAGGCTGGCGGCGACGACGGCGTGCCGGAAACGCAACTGGTCCACCACCGGCACCTGGGCCCAGCCAGCATCCCATTCCAGCACGTCGTTGAGCCGGACCATGTCACAGACGTCCCCGAACGAAGGGTGCGGCGTATGAGTCACGATCAACGCGTCCGGTTTGGCCACCTTCGCGGCGCGGTGGATGGTGCCTAGCAGCGTGTGCAGCGCTGCGATTCCCCACGTTCCCTCATGTGCGCGCAGCGACATCCCCGAGGGCGCTCGCTGGGTGAAGTCAACCTTGAACCCGTCCGCGTCAAGTCCGTCCGGGCCGAGAAGGTGTGTCACGATCCGGGTCAAGCGGTCGAGATATGCCGGGTTCGCGACGTCGACCGCCACCGGCCGGCCGACCGGATCCAGGACACATTCCTCGACTGGGACACCTTCGGGGTCCCATGCCTTCCACCACAACAGGACCTTGCGCCCGGCCTGGTGCTGGTCGGCGATCCAACCTCGCAGGTCCGGCCACTTGGCCGGGTCGATGGTCGCTGTCCCGTACGACGCCTGCCACCGGTCGTCGATCACAATCGTGCCTGGATCAAGGCCGGCCCTGCCCATGGTGGACAGAAACTCGTCGTACACGTCCTGGCGGGCAAGATCCGCCGCTTTCACTACGGTCGCTCCGCCCACCAAGCCGGCACCGTCGGATCCGGGCTCGTCAGCGTGCATCGTGGCGGCGCGCGCGCATTGTGCGCCCCAGCCGCAGAAGATCGGTTCAGCCCACCATCGGGGCGGCGGCTCCGGTAGATCCGGCGCGAGGTCACGGGCGACGAGGTCGTCGCGATAGTCGGCGATCGCCTGCCACGGCGTGGCTGCCGGCCGCAGCACCACCTCCGGGCTACGCCAGGTACCAGGGCCAATCCGGGTGTGTCCCTCGTAGTCCAGACGGAGACAGAATCCGCCGTCGAGTGGGCTGTACTGGGCGGAGGTCATCGTGAGCTCGGCCACCGGCGCACGCACAGACATTCCCCACCAACGGCCGTCGGGAACGTCGGCAGCGCCGGTCGCGGGTTGATCGCCCAGCGCCCAGCACAGCGGCGGCGGCGAGAAGATGCCGTGCAAGCGCCCCGGTGACGCATCACCTACGACACCGAGCGACGACGCCGCGCTGGCTGGGCGTACCACGTGAACAGGCTCGGTGGGCGTAGGGCTGAACAGCGAAGCGAACCGGATCGAGGATCGGAAGGTCCCGCCTGCGCCGTTGGGAAGAATGGCCCGTCCGCCCAGCAACGTGACCTCGACCAGCCGGTTCGCTCCGGCGTCGCGGCGTCCGGCCCGCGGCCCGGACGCCGCGATCCACAACACCACCTCGGTGGCGCTACACCGCACATGAACAGCCTTCTCAGCCCAGGTATGGCCGGCCATCTCGACGACGAACTCGACGGCGCCCTCGGACGCGTCGGCGATCCGCGCCGGCTGGATGTCGTACGACTCGTCTCGGGTGCCCATCAGGTCGAGGCTGCCGAGCAGCGAGAGCTCGGTCCAGACCTTTCCGGGGCCGTCGGCCGCCCGGTCCTGGAGCACGGCACGCGGCTGGCCATGGTCGATGTCGAGAACGTACGCCACCCCGGTGACCGTGAAACCGGACGTCGAGCGGGTCCACTCGACGCCGCTGTTCTCCGTCCGGGTCGCCTCGCGGGGCATACTGAGATCGCTCTGTGGCATCTGGATCCGCGCCTTTCAGGGGTTGACGCTGCTCGGAGCGGTGCCGGCGGCACCCTGCAGGAAGCCCGCAGCAGGCAGCCGGCCGGTGCGAGCCAGCTCGGCGTACAGGAGTCCGGAGTCCTTGATGGTGCGCTCGCCGGTGCGGTAGTCCACGTGGACCAGGCCGAACCGAGGCCGGTAGCCGAGTGCCCATTCGAAGTTGTCCAGCAGGGACCAGTGCAGGTAGCCACGGACGTCGGCCCCGGCCGCCGCCGCCTCGGCCATCGCGGTCACATGCTGACGGAGGAAGGTTTGCCGCCGGACATCGCGGATCCGGCCGTCGTGCATCGGCGTGTCCGCGAAGATGCCGCCGTTCTCCGCGATGATCAAGGGTACGCCGTCGTACTCGCGGTGCAGCCGGAGCAGCAGGTCGCGGAACGTGCCGGGCGAGATCTCGGTGCCTTCGTCGGTGCGCGGCACCTGCTCCCGAGGCGAGACCACCCGCCACGGGAAGGGCTGGTCCGCGCCGTCCGGCTCGGCCGCCGCCATCACCCGGCGGGTGTAGTAGTTGACCGCGAGGAAGTCGCTGCGCCCGGCGATCGCGGCCTCGTCGCCGGAACGGATCTCGGTGAGCTCCCGTCCGAGTGCCCGCTCGTAGTGCTCGCGCATGTCGGCCGGGTACCCCTTGCCGAACAAGGGATCGAGGTGCCAGCGATTGCAGTAACCGTCCGATGCCCAGGCCGCGGCGACGTCGCGCTCGTCGTCCGACGCAGGTACGCAGGGCAGCAGGTTCAAGGCCGCACCGACCTGAACACCCGGATAGCGCCGGAGGACGTCGGCTCCCGCCCCGTGCGCCAGCATCACGTGATGTCCCGCGGCCACCGACGCGCCAAGGTCCCGAATACCTGGTGCGTGCAGCCCCAGGCGGTAGCCGAGCAGCGCGATGATCCATGGCTCGTTCTGGGTGATCCACCACTGCACCCGGTCTGCCAGCCGGTCAGCGACGGCCACCGTGTACTCGGCGAATGCGTCGACGCTGGAGCGCCCGGCCCAGCCGCCGTCGGCCATCAGCGCTTGCGGCATGTCCCAATGGTTCAGCGTGAGCACCGGGACGATGTCCCGTTCGAGCAGTGCATCGACGAAACGTTCGTAGTGATCGAGTCCACGTTTCTCCACCCGCCCCCGGCCCTCTGGCATGATCCGCGACCACGCCACCGAGAACCGGTACGCCCCGAGGTTCATCCGGCTGATCAGGTCGATATCCTCCGGCCAGCGCCGATACGAGTCGCACGCCACGGAGGCGTCGCCGCCGTCCTCGATCGCGCCTGGCCGCCGGGCGAAGACGTCCCAGACAGACTCCCCACGGCCGTCAGCATCGAGGCTTCCTTCGATCTGGTACGACGAGGTGGCGGCGCCCCAGAGAAAGCCCGGCGAGAACGCCACGTCCGTGGTGCCGGTCGATTCGGTCATGATGCGATGTCCTCCACGATCAAGGGGTCGGTGTTCCAGGACTCCAGGAGCAGTCGCCGGGATGGCGGGGCCGAGCGCCACGTGACTGCGAATTCTCGCGTTTCGCCGGGTAACAGCGGGCGAGGATCGAGGTCGACGACGGCCCAGCCCGCAAGTCCCGCAGGTCGGTCGTCACTGAGCTGAAGGCCGACGACGGCCGGGCCGCCGGCATGCTCCACCCGCACCAGAGTGCTCGCATCGTCGCTCCGTGACGTGACGTCCACCCGTAGCTCGGCACGGCCCAGGTCCAGCATCGGAGCGAGGTTCGGGCCGGACGACAGCACGACCCGCTCCCGGTCGATCAACGACGAGTCGGCCGCCCGCCATTCGAGGTCCCAGAACAGCACCGGGTCGCCGAGATCGCCCACTCCCGCCAGATCGGCCATCAACATTCCGGCGGCACCCGGCTGGTCGACTCGTCCCGGCACGGACCAGCTTTCTGCAGCCACCTCCCCGCCTGCGCTGGTCAGCAGTTTGGCGGTGACCTGTCCACCTTCCGCACGCCCAGGCTCGGACCATATCCATGCTTCGACGGCGGCGTGGCCGCCGTCGTGCGCCATCCTGTCCACCCTCGCCGTGACCCGCTCAGGCAGATAGGCGCGGGCCACCGCATGATAGGCAAGCTTGGGCTCACCCGAATGATCGATGACGGCCGTGCACCATCCGTTCGGATAGGACTCGGCCAGCTGCCACGGAATGACCATAGAGCTTCTGGGCCAGCGCCGCCGGTCCGCTTCCACCGCGTAGGCCAGCCCGGTGGCCTGGAGGAACTGGCTGGCCCGCCGGACCTGATCCGGCGTACGCAGGCGCCCGCCGAAGCAGTCTTGGACCACTTCGGTGTTGTTCCACCAATCGCCCAGGTGCCGATAAACCGGGTTGTCGCGGCCGGTCGGCCAACGGTCCGCGGCGGGCACCAGCGAACGCCACAACCTGCGGTTGGCCATCCCCTCAACGCCGAACTCGGTGTGGGCCAGCGCCCGGCCCTGATTGTAGAGCGTGTAGTGCGCCTCAAGTCCCTGATGCTCCCAAGGCCCGTGAACATCATGCATGTCGTCCGGCCGCACGTCGATCACGTCGAGCCGGTTATGGAACACAGGCCCGGTTGGTGACGTCGGAACCCAATGCCGTCCAGGGTCCAGGCGCGCCACCTCGTCGCGCAGGGCGGTGAGCGCGAGCGACCGGGTCTCGTTCAGGGGGCCGTGGTCGTCCTCGAGTTCGTTTCCGCCGCCCCACATCAGCAGAGCTGGGTGATGGGTGCGGCTGGGAACGACGACACGCGCCTCCTCGCGCAGGTGCTCCACGAAGCCGGGAGACGTTGACGGCGCGCTCTGCATGCCGGAGCTGGACTGAGAGAACTCTTGCCAGACAAACAGCCCGGCGCGGTCGCAGGCGTCGTAGAACTGTTCAGTCTCGATCAGCCCGCCGCCCCACACCCGCAGGATCCTGGCACCGCAACGTGCCGCCAGGTCGATCAGGTGCTCCACCTTGGATTGATCGATCTCGCCGTAGAGCGCGTCCGCAGGTGCCCAGTTCCAGCCGATCAGCTCCATCGGGCGGTGGTTCACCACGGCGGTGTAGGGCAGGGCTCCAGCGGGACCACCGGTATTGGGCCGCATCTCGACGTGCCGGAAACCCACCGTGGTCGTGTGCTGGACAGCCTGGCCGGCCGTATCGGACACCCGTACTTCCACCGTGTACAGCCGCTGCTCGCCCATCCCTTTCGGCCACCACAGCAACGGCGCCGACACGTGTACGACCGTGGTGAACCGGTGGGAGCGCGGCGCAGGCGACGCCACACTGTTCTTGTCGGCGTCCAGGTCGACGACACTCGCATCCGTGTCGGCCACCGTGACCCCGTACGGGTCACGAACGGCGATTTTCACGGCCGGTGACGCGCCGTCCGCGGCCTCGAGCACGGCAGCGACATGAACCCGGCTACTCCCGAGATCCGCGTCGAGCTCAGCTCGGACGCGCAGATCGCTCAGATGCACAGTGCCGATCTCGAGGCGGACATCGCGCCAGATGCCCTGGTGGATGAGTCGTGGACAAAAGTCCCAGCCATAACCCATGCGCGGTGCGTGCCGTGTCACCCGGTCCGTGCGGCCTACCTGGGGCTCGCCGGGAGGCGCCGGCGGTATCACCACCGCGAGCCGGTGTGCACCGCCATCGGCGACGAGTTCGGTGACGTCGAACCGGCCGGGCCGGTACAGCCCGTCGAGTGTGCCCACCTCGACGGCGTCGACGTAGACGCGAGCACCCGGATCAACCCCGTCGAAGCACAGCACGGCCCGTTCTCCCGGTGCCGGGGCCGGTGCGCCGAACTCGCGGCGATACACCCAGGAGCGGGCGGCGACCCACTCGGCGCACCGCGAATTGCGCGCGACGTATGGATCGGGGAGCTCACCGGCGCGAGACAGGTCGCCGATGACGGAACCAGGCACGCGCGCGGGTAACCAGCCTGGCGCCAGCCCGGCCCTCGCGGTGGCCTCCCCGACGTTGTTTCGCGCGGTCACCGGTTTGTCGACATACCACCGCCAGGTGTCACCCAGAGCTTCGCGCACGGACCAGGCCGGACCGCTGAGATCGATCGTCGTCTTCATCACGTTCGGCCTGGCAGAGCCGGCACGTCACCCCTTGGTGCCGGTTGTGGCGATGCCCTGGACGAAGTGCCGCTGCCCCAGGAAGAACAAGATGATCATCGGAATAGTGGTGATCACACTCGCGGTCACCACGATCTCCCAGTGCCAGTTGCCACCGAATCCGTACTGATCGAGCAACGACTTCAAACCCCGCGGCACCGTGAACTTGTCGCTGTCGCGCAGATAGATCAGCGGCCGCATCAGATCGGTCCAGGCGGCCTGGAACTCAAAGATCAGCGTGATGATCAGCGCCGGTTTACACAACGGAGCCGCGACCCGGGCGAAGATCGTCCAGTTGTTGGCGCCGTCGATCTTGGCCGCGTCGAAGAGGTCCCGGGGCAGGCCGAGGAAGAACTGCCGGAGCAGGAAGATGTAGAACGCGCTACCGAAGAGATTCTGCGCCCACAGCGGGGTCAGCGTGTTGACCATGCCCAGGTTGTTCCAGATGAGGAACTGGGGAATCATCGTCACCGCGCCGGGCAGCATCATCGTGGCGAGCACGATGCCGAACAGGAAGTTCCGGCCCCGGAATCGGAAGTACGAGAACCCCCAGGCCACCAGCGCACTCGAGATGGTGACCGCGACGGCCGCCAGCACCGTGACGAAGATGGTGTTCCACAGCCACAACAACATCGGCGCCTGCTGCCAGACGTTGATGTAGTTGTCGAAGGTGAACGTCTCGGGAAGGATCTTGTTGTCGAAGACTTCACCCTGCGGCTTGAACGACGCGCTGAGCAGCCAGATGAACGGGTAGATGAACACCAGCGTGACGGCGCCCAGCGCGGTGAAGAGCAGGATCGTCTTCAGCGTGATCTTGCGCTTCTTCGGCCGCGGCGGAACCCTCGCCTGCGCAGGCCTGGGGGCATCGGGCGCGCCGGCATCGTCGACGTGTTCGGTCCCGATCGCGCCGGCCGTCATCGCTGCTCCCCTTCGTAGTAGACGAAGCGCTTGCTGATCGTCATCTGCACGGCGGTGAAGACCATGATGATGAGGAACAGCAGCCACGCCATGGCGGACGCGTAACCCATGTTGAGGAACTCGAAGCCCTGCTGGAACAGGTAGATGACGTAGAAGAGCGCGGCGTCATTGCTGTAGGTCGTGTTGCCCGCGCCGAAGTACGCGGTATAGGCCTCGGTGAATGTCTGGAACGCGGCGATGGTGTTCACGATGAAGATGAAGAAGATCGCACCGCTGATCATCGGCAGCGTGATCTTGAACGTCTGTTGCCACCAGTTCGCGCCGTCGACCCGTGCGGAGTCGTACATCTCCTGCGGCACGTTCTGCAAGGCCGCAAGCAAGATGATCACCGACGAGCCGACCGACCACAAGCTGATCAGAATGAGGCCGGGTTTCACCCACGTGGGATCCGTCGTCCACGCCGGGCCGTCGATACCGACCCAGCCCAGCACAGTGTTGATCAAGCCGTCCTGCCCGTTGAACAGCAGCAGGAGAAGAATCCCGACTGCCACCGGCGGGGTCATCTTCGGCAAGAAGAACGCCGTGCGGAAGAAGCCGGCCGACCGGCCGGCCTTGTAAAGCAGGAGGGCAAGCGCCAGCGACACCATCACGTAAAGCGGAACCTGCAGGACCGTGAAGTAGAACGTGTTCCACAGCGCAAGGCGAATTTTCGGGTCCTCGAGCATGCGCTGGTAGTTGTCGAGCCCGATGAACTCGGGATCGTTGATGACGTCGTAGTTGGTCAGCGACAGGTACCCGCTGTAGATGATCGGCCATGCGGTGAAGACCAGGAAGCCGATGATCCACGGGCTGATGAACAGCAGGGCGGCGCGGGTGTTACGCCTGCGGCTGATCCGTTTCGCCCGGAGCGCCGAGGTGTCACTCGGCGCTCCAGGCGAAGCGGCTGTGGTGGCTGTCAATGCCGTTAGTCCTCGTCCCAGGCGGCCCAAGCCTCGTCGAGAGCGCTTTGCGCTTCCTGCTGGGCTTGTTCCATCGCTGCCTGCGGCTCTTGCTGACCGTTCAGGACCCGGTTGACGGCGTCCTGCCAGGCGGTCTTGAATTCCGCGTCGGCCGGGTTGGCGGGGAGACTCGTGGTGTGCTCGTTGGCCTCGTACGTGGCCTCGATCGCGGCGTCCCACTTGGCGTCACCGCTGGGCTCCACCAACGCGTCGTAGATCTCCTGGTCGGCCACGGCGTTGCCGGTGAGCAGCCCGGTGAACGGCTTGCCGTCCTCGGCCCGCGCGTCGGCCCGTGCCTGCGCCGCTTTCATCCAGGTTTCGGGGGCTGTCATGGTCTTGATGAACCGGCAGGCCGCCTCCGGGTTGTCGGCGTCGGCCGAGATGGCCCATGCGGAACCGGAGGAGTAGGCGATCGGCTGGCCCTGCCGGTCCTTGGCCGTGGTGAACGCCAGTGGTGCGTCCGGTGAGACGTCGTTGAGCACGTTGACGTACCACTGTTCGAACTGCATGGCGCCCAGCTCGCCGGCGGCGAACTGGTTGCCGTTGCCGAAGAAGTCAGCGGAGTCCCGGACCGCCTTCACGGTGCCGAAGCCACCCTGCAGTTCATAGATGCCGACGGCCCACTCGAGCGCTTCCACGACCTTGGGGTCATCAAGGTGGGCCGTCCTGCCGTCGTCGGAGAGCAGCTGCCCGCCGTTGGCGCGAACCCACAGCGGGAGGAACTCGGGGAGTTTGCTGTCGAAGCCGATGACGGAAAGCCGGCCGCCGTCCTGCTCGTACATCGCCTCGGTGGCCGCCTCGATCGCCTCCCAGTCGGATCCGTCGACGTCGTCCAGCGTCAGACCGGCCTCGTCCAGCAGATCCGCGTTCGCCATGGTGATCTGCACCTGGTTGAACTCGGGGATCGCGTAGAGCTGGCCTTCGAACGTGACCTGCTCGACAGCGGCTTCGCGGTACATCGAGACGTCGATGCCCTCACCGTCGACACACTCGTTGAGCGGCATGATCGCGCCCCTGGAGGCGAACGTTCCGATCTGGTCGCGGTTGGGCCGGATCAGGTCCGGCGGCTCGCCGGTGGCCATCGCGGAGAGAAACTGCTGGATGTCCAGTTCGCCCTCGGCCAGGCTGACGTCTACCGGCTCGATGGCTGCTACGGCGTCGTCGTAGCGGATCTCGGCGATCTCATCACCGAGAGCGAAGCCCATGATCGTCATGTTGCCGCTGAGCTCGGCGTCCGGATCGAATGCAGAGCTGCCTTCAACGGTGCTGTCGTCCGGATTGTCATTGTCGCCGGCGTTGTCGTTCCCGGTACCGCTGGCGCATGCCGCGAGGGTCAAACCTGCGGCCGCCACCAGAACCAACCACCGGACGGGTGCAGGTCTCATGGGCTGTCCTCCATGTCTGGGGAGGCGCCTGGCGTGCGGCGCCCACAATGTGGCAACGATTTCATATGAGAACGTACCCATGCCTGTGACTCGCGTCAATGCATGTACGTAACGAATCTGAAACGGAGTCCGTCTCACACGTGGCGACGGGCCAGCAGGCGTCCCACCGCCAGCCGCGGGGAACTCACCACCGCGACACGTCCCGCATCGGCCACCTCGTCCGCCAGGTGGGCCATCGAAGCCTGCGCCAGCACCACGACGTCGGCCCGCTCCGGCACGGCCCACCGCACGGCCGCCTGGACAACCAGCGCGTCGTGCCGCTGATCGTCTCCGGCCGCGCGCGCCTGGCCGGCCGCGGTGAGAGTCTCGGTCTCGATGCTCATGGCCATCCCTGCCTGCGTGCCACTACGTCTGAGCAGCCGCACCGTCGGGCCGATAGTGCTGTCCACAGTGGCGAGCACGGCGATGCGTCCATTGTCGCCGGCCAGCTCGACGGCGTGGTCGGCCATCGCCTGGTCGATCCGTATCACCGGGGTGCCGCTGTGCGCCGCTGGGATCTCTTCGGTCGCCTCCCCCAGCGACGAGCATGTCACCAGAATGCCCGCGGCCCCTTGCGATCGAAGGTGGGCGACGTGTGAGTCCAGCCGGACCAGGACGTCCGGCGTCACACCGGCGGACATCGCCGCATGAAGCAGCCACGGATCGGTGAGATGAATCAGCTCGACCGCCACGTCGAGCTGGCCGGCAGCGTCGAGGATCAGATCATGAAACACGGGCGCCAGCGCTGGAACGGTGTGCACCAGACCCAGTCGGCGCGCCGGCCCCGTCATGCTTGCCACCAGGGGCGGGCATGCGCGTCGACCACATCGACAAGGTGCCGCAGACGTGGCAATGACCTTTGCTCGAGCTCGACCAGCGGCCGCCCGACAACATCGCTCCACAATGCCCGGCCGGCCAGAAAACCGGAAGCACCGGCCCGGCACGCGGCAGCGACGGCATCCGGGAAACGCTCGAGCTGGACCCCCTGGGAGAGAACCACCCATGGCCCGATGACGGATTCGTCGAGTGCACGGCACTCGTCCTCCAGCTCGGCCAGCTCACCTCGCCCGGCACTCGGGACTTGCGCCTTGTAGAGGCTTGGGCGCAGAGCAGACAGTTCCGCGGCGGCCTCACGGATCGCGGTGTTGAGATCCCAACCGCGCTCGGCCTCCGCAGGCGTCGCGCGCACCACCGGTTCCAGGACGCTGAGCACGCCGTGCTTGCGAGCAAGCTCGATGAAGTCGCGGGCCAGCCGGACACGCTGCTCACGGAGGCTGTCCCGGCGCCAGATCACCAGCAACTTGATCGCCGCGACACCGTCGAATCCGCCCGCGGCAGCCACCGCATCCGGGTCGAGCCGCGTCTCTTCCACCGGCCCGCCAACTGACTGCTCGAGAGCATCGACGGCGAGGATCAGCCCGCACGATCCCGGGAGAACCCCCTGCGTGCGCACAGCGTCGAAGCCGAGCTCCCGGTCGATCAAGAAGCCCGACGCGCACGGCCCGAGTTCCCGGGCAACAGCCAGCTTGAACTCGGTGAGTTCGCTCGTCGACGGGCGATCACCGGTGACCTGCTCGAACATGGCCCGCAAGCTCTCGCGCTGGTCCATGGCGACCATGGCGAGGCCGCCGCGCGGCCGGGCCAGGGTTTCCAGTGACGACGGGTCAGCGACTGGACTTACAGACGCCGCCGGCATCGAGTCCTCGTTCATCGGAGCTCCTTCGCATACGGGTACCTCACTGACAGGCCCCAGGAGGGGATTGTGACAACGATCCCACATTACGGCCTCCCGCTTACCTCTTCCGCCGCCCGGGCGAAGAAGACGCGCTGAGCGGCCTCAGCGCCGTCCGCGTCGCCACCCTCAGGAGAGTGCACCCAGCGCCCTGCGCCACATGCGTAGGGCAAGGCCACAGGCTTTGCCGGCGACCTGAAAGCCAGTAACCCTTGCGCGACTATCTTGCGCGCGACGCCAAACTGGCGTAGGTTCCTCCGAAACGTAGGCGAAACGCTTCGATAATGTGCGTCAAGCGTTCGGCGGTCAGGCGTTCGGCGATGGAGTGTTCGGCATGGCATCGATCCACGACGTAGCGCGGGTATCCGGCGTGTCGATCAGCACCGTCTCTTACGCGCTCAGTGGTAAGCGCCCGGTTTCCGAGGCCACCCGGGCCCGGATCGCCAAGGCCGCGAAAGAACTCGGCTACCAGCCGAATGCCCGCGGACGGATGCTCGCCGGACGCCGAACCCAACTACTCGCCCTGACCGCCCCGCTGCATGCGGAGACGTCGGCGCCAGCTCACATGGCCTTCGTCCTTGCGGTCGTGACAGCCGCGCGCCGATACGACTACGACGTCATCCTGCTCACCGAAGAGGAAGCGACCGGAGGCCTGAGCCGGGTCACCTCGAGCAAGCTCGCGGACGGCATCGTCGTCCTCGATGTCGCCATCGACGACCACCGCGTCGATCTCATCCGTGACCTCGACATCCCTGCCGTGTTGATCGGGGTGCCCGGCAACACGGCAGGCCTCGTCTGCGTCGACCTGGATTTCGAGGCGGCAGCTCGCCTGGCCGTCGACCAACTGGCCGACAACGGACACACCTCACTTGCCCTGCTCGGCGAGCCGCATGCCGTTTACGAGCGTGGCTCGAACTATCCACGACGTTTCCGGGACGCCCTTCTGACCCATGCCGCGGCCCGGAGCGTCGACTGCATCTTCGTCGAGTCGTCCAAGAACCCGGTCGACGTACGCGCTGCCATCGACACCGCACTAGCGGCCGAACCTCGCCCCACCGGCCTGGTGATGCAGTGTGCGGAACCCAGCCAGGTGACCACACTGGAGCATCTCGCTGCCCGGGGCGTACGGATTCCAGCCGAGCTGTCGGTGATCTCGGCCGCTTCCACCTTCGACACATCGCGGTTCACACCGCCGCTTGATGTCATACCGCTGGTCCCGGCAGAGACATCAGACCGCGCCATCGACCTTTTGATGACCACTTTCAGTAAACGGCATGAGCCGGTAGTCGAACTACTCGCGCCGCGCTACTTCGCGAACGGTTCCGTCGGGCCGCCGCCGGCGCGGTCCATTCCTCGCCCCCATACCAACTGAGCCGCAGCAACCTACGGAGAGCCGCATGCTAGTCATCGAAACGTTTCGACGCCCGAGCGTCCGGGTCGTAGCCGCACGGGCGGCCAACAATGCCGGCTGACCCCAGCGGCCAGCGGCTGGCCAGGTGGCACGACCGTCTCGCATTCGGCGGCGACTACAACCCCGAGCAATGGCCGGAAGAGACCTGGCACGAGGACGTCCGGCTGATGCGGGCGGCCGGTGTCAACACCGCCACAGTCGGCGTCTTCTCGTGGTCGATGCTGGAACCGGCCGAGCGTGTCTACGATTTTGGCTGGCTCGACCGGATCATGGACCTGCTCCACGAGAACGGCATCCGTGTCGTCCTTGCCACCCCCACCGCGTCGCCGCCGCCCTGGTTCACCCTCGCGCACCCCGAAGCGCTGCCTGTCACCCCGGCGGGCGTCCGGCTGATTCACGGCAGCCGGGACACCTACAACCCCGCCGCACCCGCGTACCGGGCCGCAGCCCGAAGAATCGCCCGCGCGATGGCCGAACGCTACGCCACCCACCCGGCTCTCGCCATGTGGCACGTCCACAACGAGTACGGCACCGTCTCCTACGGCCCCGTCACCGACGACGCGTTCCGGGCATGGCTCCAGCAGCGCTACGGCAGCCTCGACGTGGTCAACCGGACGTGGAACACCGCCTTCTGGTCACAACGGTACGGCCGGTGGGAAGAGATCTTCGCCCCGCAAGCCACGCAGTACCTGCCCAACCCCGGGCAGGTACTGGACTTCAAACGCTTCAGCGCCGACGTGCTCACCCAATGCCTGGACGACCAGGTGGCGATCCTCCGCGAGACGACGCCGGACATCCCCATCACCACCAACTTCATACTGCCCACCTGGAACAACTATGACCAGTGGGCCTTCGCCCGGCGGATCGACCAGGTGTCGATCGACCATTACCTGGACGAACGCGGCCCGAAGGGTGAAATCCACGTCGCCTTCGGCGCCGACCTGGCCCGCAGCTTCAACGACGGCCGGCCGTGGCTGCTCATGGAGCAGGCCACCAGCCTCATCTACGACTACGCCGGCGGCCGCATGCATGTGAAAGAACCGGGACGGATGCGGCGGAACACACTGCAGTACCTGGCACGCGGCGCGACCGGCTCGCTGTTCTTCCAATGGCGTTCTCCCCAGGTAGGCGCCGAGTTCTTCCACTCGGCGATGGTCCCCCACGCCGGCCCGGACAGCCGGATCTTCCGGGAGATCACCGAACTCGGTGCGGACCTGGCCAAGCTGGCCGAGCTCGCCGAGCC
Source organism: Phytoactinopolyspora mesophila (assembly GCF_010122465.1). Taxonomy (NCBI): domain Bacteria; kingdom Bacillati; phylum Actinomycetota; class Actinomycetes; order Jiangellales; family Jiangellaceae; genus Phytoactinopolyspora; species Phytoactinopolyspora mesophila. Next base: position 112,541 of record NZ_WLZY01000012.1, read on the forward strand.
ACCTTCCCAGGGCCCGGTCAACGACCACAAGGTGGCGATCTTCTGGCAGGCCGACGCTTGGTGGGCCGCGGAGACCCGGTCGATGCCGTCATCCGACACCGGCTTCCTCGAAGCCGTGCGCCGGGCTCATACCGCCCTCTGGAATCTGGGCATCAACGCCGACGTCGTCGATCCCGACGGCGACCTCAGCCGCTACGACCTCATCCTGATCCCCAGCATGCTGGCCGTCAGCGACGCACAAGCAGCGGCCGCCGGCGCATACGTGCGCGCCGGCGGGCACCTGGTCGTCTGGCACTTCTCAGGCACTACCGACGAGCACCTGTGGGTCCGGCCCGGCGGCTATACAGGTGCCTTCGCGGCCACGCTCGGCATCCGGGTCGAAGAACACGTTCCACTAGCCGCCGAAGACTCCCTGACCTTGGACGACGCGAGCGAGTGCGGTTCCTGGAGCGAGCTCGTCCATCTCACCGGGGCCGAGGCCGTCGCACGATACGACACTGGAGCCCACCCGGTGATTCCAGCCGGGTCGGCGGCCATTACCCGCCACCGTCTGGGCGCCGGCGTAGCTCACTATTTCTCGACCCGGCTGGCCGACGACGCGTTGGAGCGGCACCTCGACAGGATCCGCACCGAGGCCGGCGTCGAGCCGGTCCACAAAGCGGCCGGCCGCGGCGTCGAGGTGCTCCGCCGCCGCGCGGGCAATCGCGACTACCTGTTCTTGTTCAACCACACCTCCGAGCCGATCTCGGCCGTCCTCACCGGCACCGACGTGTTGAAGAGGCAGGAACTGGACGGTCCGGTCACGGTGGCGGCGGGCGAGGCCGTCGTCGTCCGCGAGCCCGGAAGAACGCCCTGACCAGAGCAGGGCCGCCGCGCCCTGCCACGAGCCACCTTCGGGTGGAGCATCAGAAAGGAACATCACGCATGGGACTGAACCTGAAGAGCCGACTCGGAACCGCGCTCGTCCTGTCCGCGGGATCGGCGTTGTTTCTCGCCGCCTGTGGCAGCGACAACTCCGGCGACGACGACTCCGGCACCGCGGCCGATGAGGGCCCCGTCACCATCGAGTTCTGGGGCTGGGTGCCCGGTCTGGAGGAAGCCGTCGAACAGTGGAACGACGAGAACCCGAACATCCAGGTCGACTTCTTCCGGATGACCGGTGACGACGGTGACAAGATTCCCGCCGCGATCGACGCCGGCACCGCTCCCGATGTGGTGCAGATGTCGGTCCATTCGCTCCCAGGCCACATCGTCAACAACCGTCTCAGTGACCTGACCGAGGTGGCAGGCCACTTGGAGGACCACTTCACGCCCAGCGCATGGGGGTCCGTGGTCTTCGACGGCACCCTGTATGCGATTCCGCAGGACTCCGGCCCGACCGGACTGATGTACCGCAAGGACATTTTCGATGAGCACGGCATCGACGTCCCCACAACCTGGGACGAGTTCATCGAAGCCGGCCGTGAACTGAAGGACGCCGATCCCGACATCACCATCGCCCAGTTCTCCCCCAACGAGATCGGCTTCTGGGTTCAGAGCGTGTGGCAGAACGGCGGCAGCTGGAACGGTATCGAGGGCGACGCGTGGACCGTCAATGTCGCCGATCCGGAAAGCCTCGAGGTAGCGGAGGTGTGGCAGACACTGCTCGACGAGGACCTGGTCACCACGGTCGAGATGTGGACGCCGGAGTACTGGGCGGAGATCAACGCGGGCACCATCGCCACCGTGAACTACGCGGCATGGTTCCCGGTGCTGCTCGAAGACAGCGCCGAGTCGACCGCCGGCAACTGGGCGGTCGCGCCGAGTCCCACCTTCGAAGGGTCGGACGCCGCCGGTGACACCGGCGGCAGCGTGAACGTCATCCCGACGGGCACCGAACACGTCGAGCAGGCGGCCGCCTTCGTCGAGTGGCTGAACACGAGTGAGGACGGCCTGGAGCACCTGATCAACGGCGGCATCTTCCCATCCGCGGTGGCAGGTCTCGAGCACGAGAACCTGCTGACCGAAGAAGAGTTCTTCGGTGGTCAGGTCATCAACGAGGTCTTCGCCGAAGCCGCGCTCACAGTCCCCGCCACCTGGGTCGACGGCCCCACATACGATCTCATCCAGGACGCCTTCAGGGACGAGTTCGCGCAGGTGGCGAACGGACGCAAGACATTCGCCGAAGCTCTGGAGGACCTCCACGCGCGGACCGTCGCAGACCTCACGGACATGGGTCTGAGCGTTCACGAATGAGCATCAGCACCTCCACGACCCCGGCCGGATCCCGCCGCGCATGGCGCAGCGGGGTCCGCTGGGCGCCGTACGTGTTTCTCGCGCCGTTCGTGACGTTGTTCCTGGTGTTCCTCGTCGCCCCGATCGTCACTGCGCTGTACACCAGCTTCTTCTCGGTGGAGCGAAGCGGCCTGGGATTCGGCAACGCGAACGAAAGTGTCTTCGTCGGCTTCGACAATTATGTCCGGGCCTTCTCCCACACCGGATTCATCACCAGTTTCGGCCGGGTGCTGCTCTTCGGGATCGTTCAGGTCCCGGTCATGTTGACGCTGGCGATCGCGTTGGCGCTGCTCTTCGACTCCGCCACGGTGCGCTGGAAGCGGTTCTTTCAGCTGAGTGTGTTCATTCCGTACGCGGTGCCGGCGGTCGTCGCCACACTGCTCTGGGGGTTTCTCTATCAGCCCCGGGTGAGCCCGATCGTGGAGCTGCTCCAGTCGATCGGGGTGAGCGTCGATTTCCTCGCGCCGGGCACGGTGCTGTGGGCGATCGCCAACGTCAGCATCTGGTCAGTGACCGGCGTCAACATGATCATCATCTTCGCCGCTCTCCAGACAGTGCAACGCGATGTGTACGAGGCGGCCCGGATCGACGGTGCGAGTGAGCTCCGGATGGCGCTGCAGATCAAACTGCCGATGGTGCTCCCAGCGGTGTTCCTGACCACGCTGTTCTCCATCATCGGAACGCTGCAGCTCTTCAACGAGCCGATGACGCTCCGGTCGGTGACATCGAACGTCACCGGCGATTACACCCCGAACATGGCCGTCTTCTCCGCCACCACCCTGGGTGGAAACCTCAACCTCGGCTCCGCCATGGCGATCATCCTCGGACTGGTGACCTTCGCGCTGTCGATCATCGTCTCGGTGGCCTCGAACCGCAGGAAGGGGGCCGCAGCGTGAGTCACACGACAACATCCACCTCGCGTCCGGCCGGGCATCTGTCCGGCGCGCGCGGAGCGCGGCTGCGCCAAGCCCGGCCGAAGGTCCACCCGCAGGGCGAGCGGCCCAGCCGGCGCGCCCGGCTACTCGGATGGATCTTCATGATCGCCGTCGGGCTCTATTTCCTGGCGCCGGTGTACTGGCTGATCGTCGCATCGACGAAATCCACGGGTGACTTGTTCTCCACGCCAGGGTTTCTGTTCGCCGAGTTCAACCTCTGGCAGAACCTGGTCGAGCTGAGTCAGCGCGAGAACGGCATCTTCTGGCGATGGATGTTCAACTCGCTGATCTACTCCGGTCTCGGCAGCGTGCTGATGACGTTCATCAGCGTCATTTCCGGATACGCACTGGCGATGTACCGGTTCCGGGGCCGTAACGTCGTACTCGCCGCGGTGATCGGCAGCATGCTCGTACCGCAGACGGTGCTGGCTCAGCCCACCTACACACTGCTGGTCAACATCGGGCTCAACAACACGATGCTCGGCGTCCTGCTACCGAGCCTGGTCTATCCGTTCGGTGTCATGCTGGGCTATATCTACGCCCAATCCAGTGTGCCCCAGGAGCTGCTGGAAGCCGCCCGGATGGACGGAGCGAGTGAGTGGCGGGCGTTTTTCTCCATCGCCCTCAAACTACTGAGCCCGGGGGCGGTGACTATCTTGCTGTTCGCGTTCATCGGCAGCTGGAACAACTTCATGCTGCCGCTGCTGGTGCTCAACGACACTCGACTACAGCCGGTCACGGTGGGCCTGTCCGGCTGGAGCCAGGCCGCCATCACTGTCCCCGGCTTGCAGACGCTGGTCATCGTCGGCGCTCTGGTCTCGATCATCCCGATCGTCATCGTCTTCGTGTCGCTGCAGCGATACTGGCGCGCCGGGCTGGCCGCCGGCGGATTGAAGCTCTGACCCGAGATGCGCAGGATCACCTACCGCCGGCCGGCGGGCGACTGGCTGGACGGCCTGCCCCTCGGCGACGGGCGGACCGGCGTCATGGTTCTAGCTGCTACCGACGGCGTTCGCCTGCAGCTCAACGACGGCACCGCATGGTCGGGATCACCGGCCAGCGAGCACCGGCACGGCCCGGTGGATGCAGCAGCCGCCGCGGAGGCGAGAGCTGCGGCGCGCCACCTGCTGGACGACGGCCGCGCCGTTGAGGCCGAGCGGGCGCTCACAGCTTTACAGGCCCGGTACGCCCAGGCCTACCTTCCGTTCGCGGATGTGGAGATACGCCACGTCCCAGCCGCTGAGGTCGAGCGCAGCCTCGACCTCAGCGAAGCGGTGCACTCCGCGGCGGCCGGCCAGGTCCGGCACACGACGTTCGTCAGCGCACCCGACGGGGTCGTCGTCCACGAACTGACCTCGATGCAACCGATCGAGGTGACCGTCACCGCCCACAGTCCACTTCGCGATCTCGGCAGCACATGGCCCGGCGACGGCTTCCAGCTCCTGCTCGCCCTACCTGCCGACGTCGCGCCCAGCCATGAGCCGGCCGAGCCCCCGCTGCGCTGGAACCTCGCCGGAGTCGAACCGGTCGAGGGCGCCGTCGTCGCCCGGATCGTCCACGACGGCGTCGCCGACGCCGCGACCGGCGGTCCGCTGACCCGGCTGCGCGATGTCCGCACACTGCGACTGGTCCTGGCCACTCAGACGACCTTCACCGGCATCGGCCGGGCACCGTGTGGCGACGCCCGGCAGGCCGCCGCGACGGCACAGCAGCGGGTCACGGATGCGCTTGACGCCGGGCCCGAGGAGGTCCGGGCACGCCATGTCGCCGCACACCAATCGCTGTACAGTCGCGTTTCGCTCCGTCTCGGCGACGCCGAGCAGGCCACCGACACACTCGTGGACCCGGACCGGAGGATCGCGGAACTCGGCCCAGCCGCCGCCACCGATCCCGAACTCCTGGAGACACTGTTCGACTACGGCCGCTATCTGCTGATCAGCGCGTCCCGGCCAGGCGGGCTACCTGCGACACTGCAAGGGCTGTGGAACGAACAGATGCAGCCGCCGTGGTCCTCGGCCTATACCTTGAACATCAACACCGAGATGAACTATTGGCCCGCCGGTCCGCTCGGGCTTGCCGAGACCGGGCAACCACTGTTCGATCTGGTCGAGGCGCTCGCCGCCAGCGGCACCGAGACCGCGAGGCGGCTGTACGGTGCTCGGGGCTGGACCGCACACCACAACACCGACGCCTGGGCATTCACCTCTCCAACCTCCGGCGACGCGTCGTGGTCGCAGTGGGCCATGGGCGGCGTCTGGCTGATCTGTCAGATCGACCGCCACCGCCGCTTCGGCGCCGCGGACGAGGCTTGGCTGGAGCGCTTCTGGCCGTTGGTCCAAGGCGCCGCGGCGTTCGTCCTCGACCTGCTCGAAGAGGATGCTGACGGATTCCTCGTCAGTTTCCCCTCGACGTCGCCGGAGAACCGCTATGCGACGGCGGACGGCCCAGCCGCGTTGACCGTCGGAAGTGGGATGGACCGTGCCCTCGCGACCGAGCTCTTCGCAGTTCTGGCCGAAGTCGCGGCCCACCTTGGACGTTCCGGCGACCCCGTCGTCGTGGAAGCGGCCGCTGCCCGGCAGCGAATCCGCCCGCCCGGCATCGAGGCCGACGGCACCATCCGGGAGTGGCATCCGGGCGCCCGGTCCGTCGAACCGGACCACCGTCACCTGTCCCATCTCGTCTTCGCCTATCCGGGTTACGCCCTCGACGACGGCCTCGCAGCTGCGCTCACCCAGACGCTGGACGCTCGCGGTGACGATTCGACCGGCTGGTCGCTGGCGTGGAAGCTCGCGCTTCGCGCCCGCCTGGGCGACGCCGACCGTGTCGCCGAGCTGCTTCGTTACCTGGTCCGCCCAGCCGTCACCGGCGTCGCACATGCGGGCGGGCTCTACGCCAATCTGTTCGCAGCGCACCCCCCGTTCCAGATCGACGGCAACCTCGGCTACACCGCCGCCATCTGTGAAGCGCTCGTCCAAGGCCACAACGGCGTCGTGGATCTATTGCCCGCCTGGCCGCCGATGCTCGATGCCGGCGTGGTCCGCGGCCTGGTCGCCGAGCCCGGCATCACGGTCTACCTCAGCTGGCGGAACGGGGTCCCGGTCACCGTCTCGCTGCAGGCGCTCTCGCAGCGGCAGGCGGGTCCGCGGCTGGTCCGGCACGCTGGACTCAGCCGTGTCGTAGATATCTCGGCCGACCGTCCGGTCACTGTCGACTGGAGCTCTTTGACAGCACCACCGCCGCGCCGGAACCCGAGGTGAGGTTCGGTCACGCGAACCCGGGGCCGCACCGGCGGCCGGGGGATCAGATAGCGGAACCCCCGGTGGCGAGCCGCATGAGATCGGAGTCCAGATCGATCTCGGTTTCGGCGCCGCCGTTACCGCCGAACTGATGCCGGTAGTTGTTCCAGGATTCGTCCCGGATCAGGTCCGCCAGCCCGCTCTCCATAAAGAGCACAAGTTCCCGTGCCGCCCGGTCGATGCGGGTGTTCAGCGCCGGCTCACCCCAGTCCTCGGTCGAGGCGAACAGCGATGTCGGCGCCGTCGTGGTGCGCAGGTAGCCGAACAGGGAGCGCACCTGGTCGTCGACGACAAGCGCGTGCCGGGCCGTTCCGGCGGTAGCCGCGAGCACAACCGGCTTGGCGATGAGCAGATCGTCGTCCAGCACCTGGAAGAATGAGGTGAACAAGCCGCTGGGCCCAGCCTTGTAGACCGGAGTGCTCGCAATGATGCCGTCGGCCGCGGCCAACGCCGCGATCGCCTCGCGTAGCTTCGGCCCGATCAACTGCGACACGACGGCGCTCGTGATCTCCGTGGCCAGCTCCCGCAGGTCGATGACGCGGGTCGTCACCGCGTGTCCACGACCGTCCGCCACCGCGACGACACGCTGGGCGGTACGGTCGGCCAGCATCCGGGTCGACGACGGATCGCTGGTGCCCGCGGTGACAACCACGAGTGTGAACGACTTCTGCTCATTGGTGCTCATGGTGGGTGCCTCCCGGTCGGTCAGAGGAGTGGGCTGTCAGCTTCTGGCACAGCGTCTGGAGTTGCTCCAGCTCCTGGAGGGTGAGGGCGGCCGAGACGGCACGGGCTACGTCGCGGGCATGCCGGCGCCCGATCCGGCGCTGGATCTCGCGACCAGGCTCGGTCAGGGACAACCGGATGCCGCGCCCGTCCGCCGGATCCGGACAGCGCTCGACCAGCCCACGCTCAACAAGCCGGTCTACCAGGCGGGACAACGCCGGCTGGCTCAGCAGGACGTGCCGGTGCAACTCGCCGATGCGCACCGGCCCGTCGCATTTCGACAAGGTGTAGAGCACGTCGTACTCCCGCATGGTCACCTCGTGCCAGATGTCCTCGGCAGCGAACCGCTTCATGAGGGTGGCGTGCGCTGACAGCAGCGACTCCCAGGCGTCGTTGGCCAATCGCGTATTGCCGGGCATCACAGGGCCGGATACGCGGCTTGGCTGTCGCTGTCCTGGTACGGCGACCCGCCGGTCACGTTGTCTCCTCGGTTGGCGTTCGGGCGGGGCTGGCGCGGCGGCTGGTCGCCGTACTTCGCCTCGACGCGGTCGGCATGCGTGGGGGCGTCCGGCACCCTGGCCTCGCGCTTAGCTGCTAGCTCTTTGCGCAGCACCGGCACAACCTCGCCGCCGAGCAGCTCCAACTGGTTCAGCACGGTCTTCAGCGGCAATCCGGCATGGTCGATGAGGAACAGTTGACGCTGGTAGTCCCCGAAATGCTCGCGGAAGGTCAGAGTCTTGTCGATGACCTCTTGCGGGCTGCCCACCGACAGCGGCGTGCCCTCCATGAAGTCCTCGAGCGACGGCCCGTGCCCGTAGACGGGAGCCTCGTTGAAGTAGGGACGGAACTCCCGGATGGCGTCCTGCGATCTTTGTGCGATGTAGGCCTGCCCGCCGAGCCCGACGATGGCTTGCTTCTCGCTGCCGTGACCATGGTGCGCGTAGCGCTGGCGATAGAACCGCACCAGGCGCATGAAGTGCTCTTTGGGCCAGAAGATGTGGTTGGCGAAGAAGCCGTCGCCGTAGTAGGCGGCCTGCTCCGCGATCTCCGGGGTGCGGATGGACCCGTGCCACACGAACGGCGGCACGTCGTCCAGCGGGCGCGGCACCGAGGTGAAGCCCTGCAGTGGTGTCCGGTATTTGCCCTGCCAGTCCACGACATCCTCACGCCACAACCGGTGCAGCAGGTTGTAGTTCTCCAGCGCCAGCGGAAGGCTCTCTCGAATGTCCTGCCCGAACCACGGGTACACGGGCCCCGTGTTGCCGCGGCCCAGCATGAGGTCCACCCGGCCCTTGGCGAGGTGTTGCAGCAACGCGTATTCCTCAGCGATGCGCACCGGGTCGTTCGTCGTGATCAGCGTCGTAGCCGTACTCACGATCAGCCGCTTGGTGGTCGCCGCGACAGAAGCCAACAGCGTCGTCGGCGAGGACGAGAAGAACGGCGGATTGTGGTGCTCACCAATGGCGAACACATCCAGCCCGACCTCCTCGGTCTTCTGCGCGATCCGCACCACCGCGTCGATCCGCTCGGCCTCGCTCGGGGTCTCACCCGACACGGGATCCCGGGTGATGTCACTGACCGAAAACACGCCGAACTGCATGCCACGCCTCCTCTATGTTCTGCCTCATTCGCCAGGTCCATGCGTTTGCATATACCTGGAACCGGCAGGGAGGCTTGGTTATTCCGCCATCAACTCCGGTCTCGTCGACACCGAGCTCCTCGACGTCGCCGGCCGTTCGGATCTGCTCGTGCCCGGTGAGGCTAGTGCCCTGCGTCCCACGCAGGGCACTAGGCGGGCGTTCGGAACCATCGGAGCACCCGCGCCGCGCGCAACGTGATCCAGCGCGACGGTTCTCCCACCTCGCCGTCCATCTCGAACCACACCCGGCCGGGGAGCCTCCAGTCGAGTGGCCAGGTGCCATCCGCCTGCCGCCTGGAGCGGACGTGCTCGACAGCTTCATCCAGCCTCGGATCGGGAGCGGCGCCAGTCAGCGCTGCGGCAGCGCGGAAGTAGTCCAAGGCCCGCAGAACGTCGTAGCGCCATCGGTTCGGATGCAGAAACGACAGAAAACGCTCGTCAGCCGGCTCACCGGTGCTGAGACGACGGAAGAGGCTGCGCTCCAGGAGATATTCCTCGCCTGACATGCGCGCCTCCCGAGACTCGGGCGTGCCTCCGGTGGCCGCCTCGTACTCCAAGAGCCCTTCCAGCACATTGATGGTGCTGGCGAACGACGATCGGGCCGATCCGTTCGCCCGTTCACAGTTCCAGCCGCCGTCGGCGAGACGTTCACCAACCAGCCTGCCGACAATGGCCGAGACGTCCACCCCGAAATATGCGCCGTCGGCAACCGTCCGGCCGTTGATGCACTCTTCGACCTCGCCCTCCCAGTACGGCTGGCCGTCGTGTTCCCACCGTGAGTTGGCGCCGATCAGCTCGACGGCTCGCCTCGCCCGCTCCGAAGCGGGGTCCAGACCGAACTCCCTGAGCTGAGACAACGAGAACGTGGTAGCCGTCCACGGCTGGCCGACCTGTTGCCACTCGTGATACTCGAACCCGCGGGGGAGAAAGGCACCGCCCGCCCATTGGCCGTCTGCGTCTTCGCAGGCGAGTAGCCGGGCTCCCCACCCTTGCATCTCAACAGCGGCCCGTTCCAGGCTCCATTCCGGCTCGGGGGCGTCGAGCAGGTCACGCATCACCTGCCAGCGGATCGATGGATCAGAGTCAAGAAGCCAGTCGACTACGGCGCCAGGCTGCGTCATACACAGAAACTATCGCCGATCGGCAGCACTTTCGAGCTACCGGACTGTGGTGGTTTCGCAGACGGACGAGACCACCACACATACACATGAGTACAAATGGTCATTTGTGTTATGCTGCGTTTCAGCCTCGCCACCATAGGAGTCTCATGGCAGCCGAATCCGTTCCCGATCTCGACCAGGCACTACGTGCGCTAGCGGACGCGAATCGCCGCGCGATCCTGGCAGCCGTCCGCTCCGAGCCACGGTCGGTCGGACAGATCGCCGAAGAGGTCGGGTTGTCCCAACAGACGACCTCACACCACCTGGGCGTCCTGCGCACGGCCGGGCTCGCCAGTGGCACCCGCGTCGGCACTCGCCACCTGTTCGCCGTGAACACCGACGGGCTAGCCGCCGTGCGCGCCTACCTGGACGAGTTCTGGCCGGCCAAACTCGCCTCGCTCAAGGCCGCCATCGAGTCCCGCACCGGCGGCGACAATGGCTGAGTACACGACGTCGATCGACATCGACGCCTCGCCCGCGGAGGTTTTCGACTATCTCGTGACCGAAGCGGGGATGACGGCTTGGATGGGACAGCACGCCACCCTCGACCCACGTGCCGGCGGCGGATTCGCCGTCGACATCGCCGGACACGCCATCCGGGGCCAGTATTTGGAGGTCGAGCGGGCACGGCGAGTCGTCGTCTCCTGGGGAGTGTCAGGAAGCCCCGATCTGCCACCAGGCGCCTCTACGGTGGCGTTCACACTCACCCCGACCGCTCGCGGCACACGTGTCGACCTGGTGCACTCCGGCCTGCCGGATCCCCAGCTCGACGGTCACGCCGACGGCTGGGCACATTTCTTGCCTCGGCTGAGCATCGTCGCATCAGGTGGCGACGCCGGTCAGGACAACTGGGTGCCGCTCGAAGACCGCGCCACCCCCAACCCACCAACACGACGGAGCTGACCATGACGCAGACAACCACCTCCACCGCCCTAGAGACCGTCCTGGACTACCACCGGGCTTGGACCAGCGGCGACCTCGAGCGGGCCATGACCCGAGTGGCCGAGGACATCGTGTGCCGTGCCCCGGGGGTCGACCTCAGTGGCAAGGATGCCTACCGCGGCTACCTGGCCGAGTTCCTGCCGAACCTGGCCGGCCTGACCGACGTAGCGAGCTTCGCCGACGCGGGCCACGTCGCGCTGTTCTACTACCCGCACACCGCGGCCACCACCACCGCGCCAGCCGCCGAGTACTTCACCGTCCGCGACGGCGCCATCGTGGAGAGCGTGCTGGTCTTCGATCGCTTGTCCTTCGTCCCGCCGGGCGAGCGTTGACAGGGCGGCTATCCGGCCACTGATCCCCGCCACTGGAGGTCGGCGTCCAGCCTTGTCAGAGCTGGACGCCGAAATTGCTACGGAACACCCCCGCCGGATCGCGGTCGGCCTTGATACGCCGGAGCCGTTCGATCGAAGTCGGCGAGAGCGCGTCGGCGAGCGTCTCGGCGGGGTTGAGGAAGGTCACCGGCTTCCGGCCGCTGACCGGGAGCCGATCCGCAAAGAACTGCTGCTTGGCGGTGATCGCCTCGGCCGTAGCCGGGTCCGTCGGCAGGCCGAACAGGTACAGCGCGTACGGCTCGGTCAATGGACCGTGCGGGCTATCGCTGGGCTGGCTGAACGCGCCCTCGAGGTGCCGGACCTGGACGGCCATCAGCGGGAAGATCGGCTCGTCGAGCAACGAGGCGATCGTGTCACTACCAAGCTCCTGGAGAAGCTCGCCGCGGGATTGGCCGGCGCCGGGATCAGTGGGTTCGGCGGTAATGCCACCCAGCTCTGCGACGGACATAGGTCCGCGGGTGTCCGACAGAGGCGTGGGGAGCCGGTCGAGTTCGGCGACCAGCGCCCGGGCCGCGGTCTCGTCGCCGAGAAAGGTGGTGTCGATCGCGATCATCGGATCCGCACCGGGGAAATGCAGCAGCTCCAGCCAAGCGGTGAGCTCCACCGGCGCTTCATTGGTGATCGCCAGGTAGGCCTCGGCGACCGCCCCCGCATCCGCGCCGGCCCACAGCATCCGGCCGCCGAACAGGGAAGGTGCATTGTGTAGCGCTAGCTCGAGTCCGGTGACGATGGCGAAATCCCCGCCGCCTCCACGCATCGCCCAGAACAGCTCCGGATCCGTGCTGGCAGTCACTCGCCGCGGCCTGCCGCCGGCGTCGACGATGTCGAAAGCGACGACACTGTCGGCCACCCAGCCGTGGGCACGGCCGAACCAGCTCAGCCCACCCCCGAGCGCGACTCCCGTGACGCTGACCACAGGAGAACTTCCCGGCAAACCGGTCAACCCGTGTTTGGCGCCTGCGCTCTGCAGGGCGCCCGAGCTCACGCCGGCGCCGATCTTGGCGCGGCGGGCGGCCGGGTCGATCTCGAGCCGGTCGAGCTGGCCGGTGCGAAGCAGGATGGTGCCTTCGGTTCTGCCGGTAGCCCCGTGGCCGTTGGGCTGCGTCGAGATGCCCACCTCGGCGGCGGCCGCGTATCGCACCAGCGCCGCGACGTCGGCCTCGTCCGCTGCTTCTACGACAGCCGTGACCGGCTGCTCGACGGCCAGATTCCACGGCCTGCGGACGCCATCGAAGTCCGGGTCACCCGGCAACCAGACGCGGCCGCGCACGGCATCACGAAGCGCGTCGGGCGTTTGCGGGGAAAGCGAGGGTGCGGGGTTGAGAGTCATGAGCCTTCCTTCGTGGAGAGTTAAGCTGACCTGGGAGATGAGGTTGGGCACCGACCAGCGGCGGCCGCGATGTCCCGATCCGATCCGGACCGGTTGTACTCCTCATATAAGACGTCGCACTGGGCGTCCGAAACGTGACAAGGGTCCGGCGAAGACATCTCGAGAAGTGAGGAACAGCAGGCGATGGCACTGCCTCAGACGGCGCGCTCCGCGGCGGATCTCGCCGCTTCGTTCGCCGCACAGCGACCCCGGCTGCGCGCTATCGCCTACCGCATGCTCGGCTCGTATTGGGACGCCGACGACGCGGTCCAGGAAACGTGGTTGCGGCTCCAGCGCACGAAGACGGACGAGATCGACAATCTCGAAGCCTGGCTCACTGTCGTCATCTCACGCACCTGCGTCGACCAGCTGCGCGCCAGGGACGCCCGCCAGCTGGCCTCACGCGCCAGACGCCGCATCCGCGACGTGGACCTCCCCGCCGAACGCGACCGGCAACGTGACGCCGTTGACGCGTTCCTGAAAGCTTCCCGTGAGGGCGACTTCGGCGCTCTACTCCAGCTGCTCGACCCCGATGTCGAGTTGCAGGCCGATGCCGAAGTAGTCGCCGCGGCGGCCCCCTACGCCGAGCACGGTGCCCCGCTGCTGCGGCGCCAGGTCCGCGGAGCCGACGCCGTCGCCCGCGTCTTCGCGGGCCGTGCCGAGGCGACCCAGATCGCGCTCATCGACGGCTTCCCCGGTGCCACATACGCCCCAGGTGGAACTCCCCGGGCCGTCTTTGTCATCAGCCTCCACGACGGCCGGGTCTCCCGCATCGATGTGATCGGCGACGCCACACACCTCGACGACCTCGCCGTTGTTCTGGAATAACCCCACCGGGGCTTGTTCAGGCACGCTCGGTCACGGTCACTGGCGGACCCAATGGGCGGTGCGCCGGATAGGCTCCACTCGTGTCTCGCATCCTCGTCACTGGCATGTCCGGCGTCGGAAAGTCGTCGCTGCTCGAGGAACTCGCCCAGCGTGGGCATCGAACCGTTGACACCGACTACGACGACTGGGTGCTCACCGATGGTTTGTGGGACGAGCCCCGAATGAGTGAGCTGTTGGCATGTCACCCTGACGTGGTGGTCTCGGGAACAGTCGAGAACCAGGGCCACTTCTATGACCGGTTCGAACACGTCGTCCTCCTGAGCGCTCCCGTCGACGTGTTGATCGAGCGCGTGGCGACTCGGACGAACAATCCGTATGGTCGCTCGGCAGACGAGCTGGCCGATGCAATCGAAGGACTCATGTGAGCCTCAGCGGACGAGGGCAGTGATGTAGCGGCTCGATGCAGGCCATTAATGCGGCGGCCCAGCGTTCACAGTGCTTGACCACGCCAACTAGCGCTCACGACAATCCGACGCGGCGACCCAGCCGGACGCGGTAGAGGCTGGTGGTCGCGGTCATGTAGAGCCACTGGCGCTGCTCGCCGCCGAAGCAGACGTTCGAGACCACTTCGGGGACCGCGATGTGTTCCAGGACTCTCCCGCGTGCGTCCAGGACATACACACCGTCGCCGGCCGAGCACCACAGGTTCCCGACGCCGTCGACACGCAATCCGTCCACCGCCCCCACGGGCACCGTAGGGATGTCGCGACCGTTGACGCAGCCGCCACCCTCGACGTCGTAGGCGCGCAGCTTGGAGTTCTCGCCCGTGTCGGCGACGTAGAGCACACTCTCATCCGGGGAGAAGGCCAGGCCGTTGGGGTGATCCATGTCGGTGACGACGGCGTCCAAGACACCGGTGGTCTCGTCGTATCGGAAGACATAACAGCCGCCGTACTCCATCTCGCCCGGATAGCCTTCTCTGCCGCTGGGCTGGATGCCGTACGGCGGGTCGGTGAACCAGACCGTTCCGTCCCGGGCCACAACAACGTCGTTCGGTGAGTTGAGCCGGTGCCCCTCCCAGGAGTCGACGAGAACCTCGACGGTCCTGCCGGTCTCGCGCTCGACGCGCCGATTGCCGTGCGAGCAACGCACCACACGTCCCTGGCGGTCCAGGATGCGACCGTTCTGAAAGCCCGCCGGTTCAGCGTGCACGTCAGTGCGGCCGGTGGCGGCGTCGTACTCCAGGACGCGGTCGTTCGGGATGTCGCTGAAGCGAACGCGGCCGGTGTCAGGCAGCCACAGCGGGCCTTCGGTCCACTCAGCTCCAGTGAAGAGGCGCTCGGGCTCGCCCGCAACAAGGTGAGTCATGCGCAGAGTGTGTCAGCCCCAGAGTCATTGAGGCAGATCACGTCGACGGTCAGTCCGTGCTAAGCCATCTGCGACACCGAACGAGAAAACCGAACGAACCCGCGGAGCCTGGCGGGCTGCGCCAGGGCTAGCCGAGCGGATGGCTCCAACGGAGATTCGGGAACCGGCTGAAATCCCGATCTGTGGTGATGATGTCGCTGGCGGTCTCGACGGCCAGCGCAGCTAGGTGCGCGTCCGTCACAAGGTTGCCACGGGCATCGGCGCCTCGGCACTGCTCCTCGAAGATGTCCCAATGCCGGTGGCCCGGCTCCAACACGACGCAATTGTCATGCGTGCGTACCTCGCGGGCGAACGCCAGCGCGATCTCCAACGGACTCGGCGGATCGAAGACACGCCGATGTGTGACGATCCTGATGAAACCGGTGAACACCAGGCTGGTGACTGCGAACGGCTCCTCACCACCGAGAAGGTCCCTCAACCACGCCGCGTAGTTCCGGTGACCAGGTGCGTCCTCACGGTGGGCATATACCAGGACGTTGACGTCAAGAAGCTTCATCGGCCTCGTCCATCAGGTCGTATAGCGCAGCCGTGTCATCGAGATCGACACCCGGCTGAAGCCCGTTTCCCCCGAAGGTGGTCAGAGACACCTCTTGACGACTCCGGCGCCGTTGGCGCGCCAGCAGTTCCCTCAACGCATCCTCCACCACTGAGTTCATGCTCCGATGGGTACGCGCGGCCAGCGCCTTGACCTCAGCCAACAGCTCGTCATCCAGCCGGAACGTCGTTCGCATACATCAAAGTGTCATCAATACGCATCAAAATGTCAAGATCTTTCCTAGAAGGCGCGTTCGTGGGAGCGGGCCGGGTCAGCTCATGCGGACAGCGGCGATGTCGCGCCCGCGGGTGACAGTCAGGGAACGGTGACAGTCCAGGGCCCACCGATGGCAGTGACGTCGGTACGGTCCTGGCCGGGGCCGTCGTCGCCGGCCGGGGTGGTGAAGAAGAACCCCATCACCGCATACAGCTCATACGTGCCCGGAGCCAGTGGTTCACCGCCGCTGGTATTGGCATGCTGGCCGACCCCAACCGTCGTGCAGTCGTGTAATGGCACCCACGCGTCGTAGTCGATGGATGCGCCCGCAGCCATGGTGGCCTCCAGCCCCATGTCGTCCGTCCCGCCGGTTGTGCCGACGACGATCCCGTCACGGACCACGACGACCCACGGGTGCCCGGTCCAGCCCTCTAACTCAACACCCGACGTGTTGGTCGCGGTAACGGTGAAAGCGGCGCCGGGCGGGTCACTGTCGACCGGGTCCTGGGGGGCCACTTCACCGAGGTCGGCAGGCCCGTCAAGCCGGATGCCGAGTTCTTCGCCGCTGGTCGACGCCACGGCGTCCCGCGGCCACGCGGCACCGCACTGAGAGTCGACGACCGGGCCGCCGTCGTCCTCGCCCACGGTGAACACCGACCACGCCAATACGACGGCGGCAGCCCGCTCCGGCTGCTCCGGCTGGCCGGCCGGCGCCGGGGCAATACCTGCTGCCCCCACGACGTCGTAGTCTCCCGGCGGCAGCACATCCCCGCGTGCCGTTCCAGCGACGTCGCCGCAAGAACGCACCTCGAAGCCGACATCCATCCAGGTGGATTCCCCCGGAGTGACCGCCAGGTCGTCCGGGTAGGTCCCGGCCGCGCGACCAGTTCCCACGACTCGCCCGTCGCCATCAACGACCCACAGCACCATCGGGGCACCGTCCACGTTCACGACGGCGAAGCGATCGACGCCGCTGGCCGCGTAGGTCATCTCCGCGGCGACGTCCGCCCGCGCGGAACCTGCCGAGCGGAGCGGATCGAGGCGAAGGGTCGCCGGCCCGTCGTCGGTGAAGACGGTGGCATCACCGAACGTGGCCGCAGCAGCGGTCTCGACGTCCTGCCCACATGCCTCCCAAGATCCTGCAGCAACGGAGGGCGTGGGGGAACCGTCAAACATCACGACCACCCCGACGCTCACCGCGGCAACCATCACGCCAACACCCGTGGCCGCGACCATCCGGCGCCGGCGGCCCTTGCGCACCTTCGCCCGGACCCCGATGACATCGCCGTCGCCAGCGGCGTTTCCCGCCGCTGTTGCGATCTCCTGGAGCCGCCGCTTCAGTTCGTCAGTCATCATCGCCCCTTCGTGCCCACGCTGCCTGGTGCGGGATCTCCCTCGTCATCGACGGGGACCGCCGAGCCAAGGACGGTCCGTAGCCGCCGCACCCCCTGGCTCAGGTATCGCTTCACCGCTCCGTCGCTGACGCCTATCCGATCGGCGATCTGCGGGACGGTCAGGTCGTCGAAGTACCGCAGGACGACGCTGGCGCGTTCCCGGCGAGGGAGATCAGCAAGGGCACGTCGCACATCGATCTGCGTGTCAGTCAGGTCCGGATTGGTCTGCGATGCGCGATCGTCGCCGTCCGTCGCCACCAGGTGCCGGATGCCGAGCCAGCGGGCCCAGCGCCGATGCCCGTCGACATACAGCCGCAAGACGGCCAGTCGCACATAGCTCTCCGCATCCTGCAGTTCCAAGCCGCGCAGTGAACGGACGAACGTCCGAACGATCGCTTCCTGCACCAGATCCTCGGCTTCAGCCAGGTCTCCGGTAAGCAGATACGCGTACCCGACCAGCGCGCGGTGGCGTTCACCAGCCACGACGACGAGCGCATCCTCCGCTGCCACGGTGCTCCTACCGCCCTGCGGGTCGCCGGATGCGTCCCGTCATAGACAAAGACGACCACGCGCTCCAGATCGTTGTCCGCCAGCGGAGGGCAAAGTTGGCGCGCAGCTCACAACGGGCGACAGCTGGCGCGCGTGACCAGGTTTGTCGGCAACCGGACATGGGGCTCCCGGGACACGCCATTGATCAGATCGATGACCATACCCAGAGCTTGCGCGCCCATCTCATGGATGGGCTGGGCGACGGTGGTGAGTGGAGGGTCGCTCATCGCCGATTCAGGCACGTTGTCGAAGCCGATCACTGAGATGTCCTCCGGGACGCGGAGCCCCAGCTCGCGGGCGATCTCCATGGTGCGGATCGCGGAGAGGTCGTTGGCGGCGAAGATCGCGGTCGGGCGATCGGACATCGACAGCAATTCGTGGGCGGGGATGTCGGCCAGGTCGGGGCGGTAGCCGCCGATCCGCATCAGGGCTGGGTCGACCTCGATTCCGGCATCCTTCAACGCCGAGCGGTAGCCCTGTTCACGAAGCCTCGCCGATTCGAGGTCGACACGGCCGCCGAGGAAGCCGATGCGGGTGTGGCCCAACGAGATCAGGTGCTCAGCCGCCAATCTGGCGCCGGCGAAGCTGTCCGAATCGATGGTCGGAGCGCCGGATGGTCCGGTGTGCGGGTCGACGGCGACGACGGGGATGCTCTCGTGTTCGAGGCTGACGGTGGGGGTGACGAGCACGGCACCGTCGATCAGCGTGCCGGCCAGGCGGGCCAGATAGCGCTTCTCCCAGCCGACCCGCTCGTGCCGGCCGAGTCCACCGGTATAGGCCATCAGCTCGTAGTCCGTCCCATGCACAGCCTCGGAGATGCCCTTCAGCAACTCGGTGGAGAACGGCTCGAACTCCGCGACGAGGATGCCGACGACATTGGTGCGGCGGCTGCGGAGGCTCCGAGCCACGAGTGACGACTCGTATCCGAGTTGCTCGATGACCTCTTGGACCCGGACCTCGGTCTCCGGCGCGACGCCGTACCGGCCGTTGATCACCTTCGACACGGTCGCGACCGAGACCTTTGCGGTCTTCGCGACGTCGCCGATGGTCACCCTTCCCGTGGACTGCATGCCAAGACACTAGCGTGCCAGCGTGCCCTCGGCATATTCGAGAAGAGCAACCTTCGATAACGATGTCGATATCGGTATCGATAACGATTGACACCCGCTCAGCGCGGCTGCCAGACTCCCGCACATTCGTCAAGGACGACTGGAGGGGCACCGAGATGATTCGCAGAACACGGAAGCAAGCCCTGTTACTCGTGGTGGCAGGTGCACTCTTCGCCACCGCCTGTGCGGGGCAGGGTGGTGGCTCCGACGACGACGGTGCGGATCCCCCTGAAGGCAACGACAGCGGCAGCGAAGAGAGCACCGACGACGACGGTGACAGTGACACGCCGGTCACCATCACGTGGTGGCACAACTCGAACAACGAGCCTGGCAGGGGCGTGTACGAGCAGGCGGCCGAGGACTTCATGGCGGCCAATCCCCACGTCACCATCGAGATCAGCGCGCAGGAACACGAGGACATGGGGACGCGCCTCAACGCGGCATTCCAGAGCGGCGACATGCCCGACATCTACATGGAGCGCGGCGGGGGCGAACTCGCCGACCACGTTGCCGCGGGCCTGACCAAAGACATCACCGACCTGGCGGCTGACGCGATCGCGAATCTCGGGGGCGTGGGCTCCACCTACGAGGTGGACGGCCGCGCGTACGCACTGCCGTTCACCGCGGGTGCGGTCGGCTTCTGGTACAACACCGAACTCTTCGACGAGGCCGGCATCAGCGAGCCGCCAGAGACGCTCGACGACTGGTTCGCCGCGGTCGACGCACTCAAGGCGGCGGACATCGAACCCGTCGCCGTCGGTGCCCGCGACGGCTGGCCGGCCGCGCACTACTGGTACTACACCGCGCTGCGGCAGTGCTCCGAGGAGGTCTTGACCGACGCGGTCGTCACCCTCGACTTCTCCGACCCCGACCCATGTTTCCTGCGTGCCGGCGAGACGCTCCAGGAGATGATCGATGCCGAACCGTTCAACGCGGGATTCCTGGCAACACCAGCGCAGGAAGGCCCGACGTCGGCCTCCGGCCTGCTCGCGACCGAGCGGGTGGCTATGGAACTGGCCGGCCACTGGGAGCCCGGCGTGATGGAGGGTCTGACCGAGGACGGCCAAGGCCTGGCCGGCAAGCTCGGCTGGTTCCCGTTCCCGGAGATCCCGGGCCAGGAAGGCGAGCCTGGAGCCCTGATCGGTGGCGGCGACGCGTGGGCGCTGTCGGCGAACGCCCCGGATGTGGCGGCTGACTTCATCTCGTACCTGGTTTCCGACGAGATGCAGCAGACTTTCGCTGAGAACAACATGGGCCTGCCGGTCAACCCGGCGGCATCGGGCTCGGTTGCCGACCCGGCGCTGGCCGCGCTGATCGAGCCGCTCTCCGCCGCTCCGTACAACATGCTCTACTTCGACACCCAGTTCGGCGAGTCGATCGGTGGCGCGATGAACGACGAGATCGTCGAGATGTTCGCCAGTGCCGCCACGCCGCAGGACGTCGTCGACGCCATCCGAGAAGCGTACGAAGCCGAGCAGTGACCAACGCAATAGCCGGTTCCGCTGGCGGCCGCCACCCGATGAAGCCGCCAGCGGAACCTCCACTGAAAGCCACTAACCGACCGGGCCGCCGGTCCCGGCGCGACTGGCGCAAGAGCGCGGAGATCCTTTTCTTCGTCTCGCCCGCGCTCGTGCTGTTCGGGGCGTTTGTGATCGTGCCGGTGCTCACCGCGGTACAGATGTCGATGTACCGATGGCGTGGTTTCGGGCCACTGGAGAATTTCGTCGGGTTCGGCAACTACGCATCGGTGTTGACCAACAGTGTCTTCCAGGGCGCCGTGGCCAACACCATGACGATCGTCGTAGGGTCGATCCTTCTCCAGTTGCCTCTGGGACTAGCGATCGCCCTACTGCTCAACCGCAAGATGAAAGGTCAGGGACTGCTGCGGACCATCGTGTTCGTGCCGTTCGTGCTCTCCGAGGTCATCGCGGGCGTCATCTGGTTCCAGCTCCTACAGCCGCGGTACGGCGTGATCGACTCGTTGCTGGGGAGTATCGGCCTCCAGGGGCCACAGCAGGGTTGGCTCGGCGATCGCGACTTCGCCCTGTGGACGATCATGATCGTGCTGACGTGGAAGTACCTCGGCCTGCCGATCCTGCTCTTCCTCGCCGGGCTCCAGAGCATTCCGGACGAGCTGCACGAGGCCGCGCAACTCGACGGCGCCAGCTGGTGGCAGACCCAGCGCAAGATCACGATTCCGCTGCTCGGTCCGACGATGCGGACCTGGGCGTTCCTGTCGATGATCGGCTCACTGCAACTCTTCGACATGGTGTGGGTCCTCACCCGCGGTGGACCCGCCAACTCCACGACCACCATGGTCACGTTTCTGATCAACCAAGGCACCGAGCGGGGCAACTACGGCATCGCGGGAGCGGCCTCGGTGATCCTCTTCGTCATCGCACTCACCATGGCGATCACCTACCAGCGGATCTTCCTGCGGCGAGACACGAGGGAGGCCGGACGATGACCACCCCGACCGTGCTCGCACCACCTGCCGAGCCCACGCCCGAGCCCAAACGAAGCCGCTGGAATGCCTACTCCGGTGGCCATCCACTCGTCTACGTGGTCGCGCTCGTCATCGTCGCTGTCTCGATCGGGCCGGTGCTAATAGCCGTGCTCGGAGGCTTCCGGACGAACGCCCAGCTGGCTCAGGACCCTGGAGGCTGGCCCGACCCGTGGGTGCTCTTCAACTACCGGGACGCCATCACCAACCCGGCTTTCTGGCGGTTCACGGGCAACTCGCTGGCCATCGGCATCATCACGACCGTCGTCGTCGTGGTCTTCGGCATGATGGCGGCTTACCCGTTGGCGCGCTATCGGTTCCGGGGGCGCGAGGCGCTGTTCACCGTTTTCGTCGCCGGGCTGCTGTTTCCCGCCACCGTCGCGGCGATTCCACTGTTCATCCTCGTCAGCCAGAACATGGGGCTCAGTAACACCTGGTGGGGTATCGCGCTGCCCCAAGCGGCGTTCGCGCTGCCGTTGAGCGTCGTCATCCTGCGCCCGTTCATCGCCGCATTGCCGAACGAGCTCGAGGACGCCGCGTGGGTCGACGGTGCATCGCGAATCGGCTTCTTCTGGCGGATCGTGGTGCCGCTTTCATGGCCGGCGATGGTGACGGTCGGCGTGGTCGCCTTCGTCGGCTCATGGAACGCCTACCTCTTGCCGTTACTGCTGCTGCAAGGAGACACGCGCACGCTGCCGCTTGGCGTCGCGGACTACTCGTCCGAGTACTCCGCCGACATC
The DNA here is from genome assembly GCF_010122465.1 of Phytoactinopolyspora mesophila. Taxonomy (NCBI): domain Bacteria; kingdom Bacillati; phylum Actinomycetota; class Actinomycetes; order Jiangellales; family Jiangellaceae; genus Phytoactinopolyspora; species Phytoactinopolyspora mesophila. The sequence goes on from NZ_WLZY01000012.1 coordinate 134,573, forward strand.
GCCGGTGTGTTCGCTTTCACCTCGCTAGCGATGTTGCCTGCGCTGGTGCTCTTCCTGGTCTTGCAGAAGCGCATCGTCGGCGGCCTGCAAGGCGCGGTCAAGGGATGAGACCGAACGATCCAAGCAAGGAGCCCACTTTCGTGACTGACCTCGACACCACCCTCCCCCCGCGGCCCCGTGGGTCCCAGCGCGTGCACGATCTGCTCGCCCGGATGACGCTCGAGGAGAAGCTCGCACAGCTGGTCGGATACTGGGTGGACCAGGATCGCGGTGCCGGGAGCGACGGTCAGGACCATCCCGGCGAGGTCGCACCGATGCAGGGCGAGATGGCCGCTACCGCATCACAGCAATCCTTCGAGGAAGTCATCCGGCACGGCATCGGCCACCTGACCAGGGTGTACGGGACCCATCCGGTCGACCCGGTCAAGCGCGCTGAATGGCTGTGGAGCCAGCAGCGCGGGCTGCGCTCGAACACCCGCCTGGGCATCCCGGCGCTGGTGCACGAGGAGTGCCTGACCGGGCTGGCCGCATGGCAGGCAGCGACATTCCCGACGCCGCTTGCGTGGGGTGCGTCGTTCGACCCGGACCTGGTCGAGCAGATGGGCAGAGCCATCGGCTCGTCCATGCGCACGCTCGGCATCCACCAAGGTCTTGCGCCGGTCCTCGACGTGATCCGGGACCCACGCTGGGGGCGTGTGGACGAGTGCATCGCCGAGGATCCGTACGTGGTCGGCACGCTCGGCACGTCGTACGTGCGTGGGCTGCAGTCGGCCGGCGTGCACGCGACGCTCAAGCATTTCGTCGGCTATGCGGCGTCGCAGGCCGGGCGCAACCACGCTCCGGTGCACGCGGGGCCTCGTGAGGTGGCTGATCTTCTGCTGCCGCCGTTCGAGATGGCCCTGTTCGACGGAGACGCCCGCTCGGTCATGCACTCCTACGCGGAGGTCGACGGCGTCCCGGTCGCGGCCGACGCCGACCTGCTGACCGGTCTGCTCCGCGAGCAGTGGGGATTCACCGGGACGGTGGTCTCGGACTACTTCGCCATCGCGTTCCTGACCCTGTTGCACGCGGTGGCCGCGGATCGCGGCGACGCGGCTGCTCAGGCTGTGGCGGCCGGGGTCGACATCGAGCTGCCGACCGGGGACGCGTACCTCGCGCCGCTCGCCGAACGGGTGCGCGCCGGCGTCGTCGACGAGAAACTGGTCGACCGCGCGGTGCTGCGCGCGCTCGCCCAGAAAGAGGAGCTCGGCCTGCTCGACGAGACCTTCGAAGGCGATCCGCCGGCGACGGTCGATCTCGACTCCCCGGAGCACCGGGACCTCGCCCGGCGGCTGGCTGAAGAGTCGATCGTGCTGCTGTCGAACGACGGGGTGCTTCCGCTGGGCGGTCCTGACCGGACGGCGCCCCGCCGTATCGCGGTGATCGGCCCGAACGCCGACCGCGCCGAGGCATTGCTGGGGTGCTACTCGTTCGTCAACCACGTGCTGGCGCAACGACCCGATGTCCCACTCGGGATCGAGATCCCCACCGTCGTGGACGGGCTGCGCCAGGAGTCAGCCATAGGCACGCTTGCCGGGGCGGAGATCGTCGTCGTACCCGGGTGTAACGTCGAGGGCACCGACCGTTCCGGATTCACCGCAGCGACCGAGGCCGCGCGTACCGCCGATGTCGCGGTGGTCGTCGCCGGAGATCAGGCCGGACTGTTCGGGCGAGGCACCGTGGGCGAGGGCAACGACGTGGAAAGCCTGGAGCTCCCCGGTGTCCAGCGAGATCTCGTGGAGGCGGTGCAGGCGACCGGCACCCCGACCGTGCTCGTCCTCATCACCGGACGTCCGTACGCGATCGACTGGACGCTGGAGGGAGCGGCCGCGGTCGGCGCGGTGATCCAGGCGTTCTTCCCCGGTGAAGAGGGCGGCGCGGCCATCGCCGGCGTGCTCTCCGGGCGGGTCAACCCGTCCGGGCGGCTTCCCGTCTCGATGCCACGCTCGGCCGGATCACAGCCGTACACGTATCTGCACCCGCCGCTCGGTGGCCCGAACGACGTCACCACCTCCGACACCACCCCGGTCCGGCCCTTCGGGTACGGCATGTCGTATACCTCGTTCGCGTACGAAGCCCTCACCGTCGATCCCGCTGTGGTCGCCGGCGGAGCGTTCGGCGCGTCTGTCCGGGTCATGAACACCGGCGATCGGGCCGGTGCTGAGGTCGTGCAACTGTACGGACGCGACGTGGTGGCGAGTGTCACCCGCCCGACAGTCCAGCTTCTGGGGTACCACCGGGTTGTCCTCGACGCCGGCGAGTCGGCCGTCGTGCACTTCGAGGTCCCCACCACCCGGCTGGCCTTCACCGACCGCCGGATGGTCCGCGTCGTCGAACCAGGGGACGTCGAGGTGTGGGTGGGCCGATCCGCAGGCGACAACCAGGCCCGCCCGAGCGCTGACGGCATCACACAGGCGGATTCCGAACCGGCGGTGGCCGGCGGCGATGACGGCGACGCTCCACAGCGTGCGACCATCACGGTGACCGGAGCGCCGCATGTCGTCACACCGGGCGACGAGCGCGTCGTTCGAGTGGGCGTCGCCCGCCGCTGAGTTCCTGTTCGCGAGGACCGCCACTTCGTAGCCGAGCGCGCACCACGCCACTGGGCTGGACCCGGCCGGTGAGCACGTCCAACGCCTCGCTCGACGGTGAAGCCGCACCAAGGAGTACAGCCACTGCTGACCACCAGTAGTAGCCGGCCGGACCATCAAGAGAGAAGTCCGCCGCCCGATACACCGGTGCCCCGGACCGTGGACTTTTGAGATTCGTGATCATGCTGGGCTCGAGACTCGGTATCAAACATGCGCCGCTCCGCCGCCAGTAACAAGGAAGCAATGATCAGCATCCAGATCGGCACCGTGAACGCGGTCACTCGCTCCATGCCTCCCATACCGAGGCCGAGATAGGCTCCGCCCAGATGCAGGAATGCCGCGGCGAAACCGATCACACCCAGCGCAATCGAGCTAACTCGCACAATCGTCGGCATCGAATGTGCACCCCATCCGTACAACACCAGCGCGATATTGCCGACAACGAAGATGACGATCGCACCTAAGACATGCAGATTCTCGTTGACGTCGGCCGGGTATACGCCCACCATGACCCAGGCAGCCCCGGTGACGATCAGCGCCGAAAGTGCCACACGCGACATGAGGTTGCCGTTCAGTGCTCTCATGAACAAAAGGGCACCGAGGGCAAGGAGCACGCCAGTCAACATAAAAGAGGCGTTCATGAGCGGATGAAGTGGAGAACAGATCCATCGACCATCTTCGGGTGCGTGCCGGCACGCGGTCTCGGCAAGATCGCTGATGTTGTTATCTGCCCAGCTGTACCGCGTGTCCCATGAAGCCTCCACCACGAGTTGCGCCACGAAGAACTGCACCGTGCCGACCAGCCACAAAACGGCTACGGCGATACGCGATTTCCTGCCTGAATGGCGTTCTTGTTCACATTGTTCCGCGACCCGACTCGTCGGCTTCGGACATTGCATTCGACTGCCTTCCTTTACCATCTTTAGAGGCCACGCCTCTTAATCCACTCGAATTTCCAGCTGCCCACTTGACGTTGGTCGCCACGGATCTCAGTCCCGGTCGAACCGACGCAGCACGTTCGTCATAAAGACAACGACCAGCAGGGCGGCCGAGACCAAGAGCGTCATGACCACCTGGACGTCCGCGAAGTCGCTGGTGGCGCGCATGGCGCCCATGTAGTCGAAGACGGGCAAGCCGTTGGCCACCGTGTACCAAAGCGGTAGATAGATGGCCTGGAAGAGACGGTGCGTGCGGCTCAGCATGCCCAGCGACAACGCCAGGGACGGGATGAACACGGCACCACCGGCCCAGGCGGCCACCCCGGCCCATTCGGCCGCTATCACCAGCCGTATCAGGGGGCCAGATCCGACCAGGGCGGTCAGCGTGAAGCCCGCGCTCCACTCCGCGGCGACCCGGCGACGTACCGCGGGGTAGGCACCGAGCAGGCTTCCCACACCGTGCTCGTGGCTCTGGGTGCCGAGGCGCGACCAGATCAGCATGGGCCATACCCAGGCGAGTGGAAGCATGACCCGGGTGACGCCGTCGAGCGGCGCGGCCAGCCCGGCGAGCAGGAGCATCGAGGCGCCGGTCCACCACCACCAGCGCACGCCCTGCAGCAGGATCCGGACCTCACCAACCCACATACGCAGCCATACCGCGCCGGTCTCGGGGCGGGTACGCACCGCGGCTGCGACGTCCAGCCGCTGGTCCGCCGGGTACGACAGTTCGTTGACGACGACCGGCTGAGGTACGGCGGCCGGCGCACCCCCCTGGCGGGTGACCAGCGTGGGACGGAACCCCCGCGGACCCTCCGTGAAGCGGGCGGGGTCGAAGCGGCCGAACCACAGGACCGGTAGAAGTGCGATGGCGACGGCGAGCAGTACCATCGTCGCCCTGCCCAGCACATACCCCACGGTCGGTGTGAACCCCTCCCAGGTGAAAAGGCCGAGCGGATTGTCCAGGTAGGTCAATCCGAGGCTGAAGTCCCCGCTGAGCTCCACTCCTCGATCGACCATGTCCTGGTGCATCGCCCGGACGACACTGTTCACTCCGATGCCGTCGAGCGGCAACCCCGGCCCCTGACCGGCAGTCGCGATGACGAGCCAGATGCAAAACCAGAGCACGTTGCCCAGGCCCGTGCGCAGCAATGGCAGCGACTCGAACAGGAGCGCGAGCGCCGCCGTCATGGCCACCAGGGGTAGCGCGATAAGCACGAAGGGCTGCCAGAGGGCGATCAAGTCGATCTGCCGGGACTCGCCGCGCGCCAGTTGCATCACCAGCGCAGTGAGGGCGAGAACGCCTAGCATCGATCCCAGCAACATCAGATTGCTCAGGAACTTGCCCGCCAGGTACGCCGAGGTGCGCAGGGGTGCGGCGGCGAGCAACTGCCCCACCCGGGTACTGCGGTCACGCTCGATGGAGTTCCGGACGATGTAGAAGCCGCAGAGGGTCGGCCACAGGCCGCTGGCAAGCGCCGTCACCATACCGACGTAGGCGCTGTTGTAGATGCCGCGGTGGTCTCCGAGCTGCATGATCACCCACTTGGCATCCGGGCTGGGTACAGCGACGTAGCCGAGCAGCGCGGCTCCGAGGAGGATCACCACATAGGCCGGCCGGCGCACCCGGTCGCGGAAATCCGCGACGGCGAGCCCGGTGAGCATTCGCATCATGGCCGGTCACACCCTCGGCGCGGGATGCTGTCGCCGCTGCCTGCCGAGCTCTTGCATGTCCTCCGCACCCCGGACAACTGCTAGATAGGCGTCCTCCAGGTCGGGAGCCAGCGACTCCGCCCCGCCCGCCGGGCGCTCCCGGGAAAGGAGACGTATTCGTACGCCCTCGGTGGTGCGCACCATCCGGATGACCGTGTACTGCGACTGGATCAGCGCCACGGAGCCGGGGTCCACCAGCATCTCCCACACCTGTCCCGCCGCCGACCGCAACAGCTCCTCGGGAGTGCCGCGAGTCTGCAGCCGACCGCCCGCGACCACCGCGATGTCAGACGCGACGGACTCGACATCGGAGACGATGTGGGTGGAGAGCACAACGACCCGCTCCGCGGCCAAGTCGCTGAGAAGATTACGGAACCGGACCCGTTCCTCCGGGTCCAGGCCGGCGGTCGGCTCGTCGACGATGATCACCTGAGGGTCGCCGAGCAGCACCTGGGCGATACCGACCCGACGCAGCATGCCGCCCGAGTACTTACCCAGCGGGCGCTTCACCGCCTCCGTGAGATTGACGAGCTCCAGGAGTTCGTCAATGCGCGGCTTCGCGGTCTTGGCCGACAACCCCTTGGCCGAGGCGAGATAGAGCAGAAACTCACGCGAGGTGAGATTGGGATAGACCCCGAAGTCTTGGGGAAGATAGCCCAGCGACTTCCGGAGCGCCTGCGGCCGGGCCACCGCGCTCTCTCCGTGGAAGAGCAGCTTCCCGCTGGTCGGCCGGGTGACAGTGGCGATGATACGCATCAGCGACGACTTACCCGCGCCATTGGGCCCCAGCAGCCCGAGCATGCCGGGCCGCAGGCGGAGTGTCAGGTCATCGACGGCACGTTTTCCGCCGCGATAGACCTTGGTGATGCCGAGCAATTCCAGCATGACTACTTCTCCGCCACTTCGACGCCGTCCTTGATGACAGCGAGCCCTTCCGGGATCTCCACCTCGAACTTCGCGTCACAGATGGCCAGGCCACTGCAGCCGGCGTCGATCTCCAAGATGTCGCCCTCGAGTTCCCAGACCAAGCGCTGACTACCAGCCCTGGAGTCGAACCAGCGGGTGACCTTGATGTCGTCCCGGTCCGTCCGGATCACCTTGGTGGCGACTTCGTTCGTCATGAGCTTCAGGCTGTCGCCCTCGTACGCGAAGGTCTTCGACTCCGGAGTCGCCGACGAGGCGTCCACGTCGCAGCCGGTGAGGCTCATCGTGGTGGCGAGAACCGCCACCACGGCAATGGTCGCGGGCCGCTTCGAGCGCGTCGTCCAGGACGCCATGGTTCCTCCTGAGGTGTGGTCTTTGCACTACCTGAGGAGCATGCCTAGTCGGACCGGCCGCGCACATCTGCCGATCGGCAGATATCGGTTCAAGAACCTGCCGGAAGCCGGCAGACGACCCGCCAGCTCTGGTCATGCGGGCCAGCGTCCAAGCTGCCGCCCAGAGCGCTCACCCGTGCGGCGAGACCAGCCAGCCCAGCTCCACCGCCCCGCCGAGTAACGGCCCGGCCACTTCCTGCATCGTTCACCACGATGATCTCGACCGCTCCGTCCTCAACCCGGTGCACGACGATCTCCACCCGTCCTGCGTGTGCGGCATGCCGGCGGATGTTGGTCAGCGCCTCTAGAACCACCCGGTACGCCGTATCCTGAGTCTCCCGAGACGCGGCATCGAGTGTGTCCGCCGCCAGGGACAGGCGCACTTCGGCAGTGGACGTCGCGGCGAAGCGGTCGACCAGCTCGGACAGGTCGGCCAGCCCGTGCTGCCGGGTGGAGGGCGATACACCACCTTCCTCCTCCGCGGTGCGCAGCGCGGCGACGGTCCGGTCCATGGAACCCAGAGCCCGTTGCCCGGCCTGCTCGATCCGGACGAGAAGCTCCCGGTACTCCTTCGGCGCCAGTTCCTCCAACTGAGCCGACTGCGACTCTAGGACGATGCCGGTCACCTCGTGGGCGACGAAATCGTGCAGGTCGGCCGCGACCTCGAGCCGCTGCTGCCGCCTGGCCTGCTGAACGGCGCGGACCCGACGGCTCTCCAGCGCACGCAAGTACAGGCCCACACCCGCGGCACAGACGGCCGGAAAGACGGCCAGCGCCACCAGGAACACCGATTCGCTGAGCCCGGAGCCCGGGTCGTGGAGAGTGAAGCGCAGCGGAAACAGAATCGCGGCTGCACCGGTGAGCGCGCCGATGGGCGCCACCCCGGGAGTCGGCATCCACCGGATCACCCGCACCAGGAGCACGAGCAGCGCGGCCAGTTCGAACGGTGACCAGAGCAGCGCGAGACCCGGCTCACCGAAGTAGCCGAGGTCCATCGCCAGAGAAAGGGCGGCGGCACTGCCCGCGGCGAGACCGAGCGTGACCCGGCCGACCGGCCACGCCAGGATCGCGACGGCGAGAACCAGCGCCGCCGAAATCGCCAGCGGATAGGCACTGGGCGGCGCGATGACGGCGGGGACCAGCATTAACGCAGCTGCCACCGCACTGACGCGCGAACGGCGACGACGGACGGTGGTTGGGTAGGTCATGGGGGCGAGGCTACGTCCAACTTCCGGGCTACGATCGGCGAGCACAAGTACGGATTGCGCGCATCTACCAAACGGCAGATCCGTCGCCGGCGGACCCGCTGCCCGGTGTCCGGCCGGTGGCGTAGCCGAGCTCCCACGCGCGTACGGCTATCCCCACCCGATTGGGCACCCCCAGCTTTCGCTGGATACTCGCCACATGGGTCTTGACCGTACCGGCCGAGATGAACAGCTCAGCCGCGATGTCGGAGTTCGTCAGCCCTTCGGCCACCTTGCCGGCGATCTCGACCTCCCGCTCCGTCAGGGCCGAGTCCCGTTGCCTACGCCCGGTTGCTGAGCGGCCGGTGACGTGTTGCAACAGCCGCACGGTGACGGATGGGCTGATCAGACTGTCGCCCGTCATCGCCGCTCGTACCGCCTCGACGAGCAGGGCCGGCCCCGAGCGCTTGAGGACGAACCCGGACGCCCCGAAACGCAGAGCGGGGTAGACATACTCGTCCAGGTCGAAGGTAGTGACGACGACCACCCGGACCGGATTGCGCGCCTCCGGTCCGGCCAGTAGGCGGGTCACGGCCAAGCCGTCCATCCGCGGCATCCGGACGTCCACCAGGGCCACGTCCGGGTTGAGCGTGCGAGCCAATTCCACGGCGTCGACTCCGTTGTCCGCCTCCCCGACCACCTGCATGTCGGTCTGGCTCTCCACGATGCGCCGCATACCCCGTCGGACCATCTCCTGGTCGTCAGCGATCAGCACGCGAATGGTCACGGCCGCCGATTCTGCCGCATGTTGTGCCCTGACGCGGCTTCGGGCCGCGAGGCTGAGCTGCCCGCCGTCGTCCGTCACTACGCGTCCGGCGCCTTCTCGGACTTGCGGCTGAGCAGGCTCGCACCGACCAGGACCGCACCGACCACGATGGCAGCCAGGCTGAGCCCGGTGGGTGCGCCGTCGTCGGCGACGCGTGCGAGGAGGCCGAAGTCGTCCTTGACCAGGCCACCGATCCCGTTGATCAGCAAAATGATGCCACCGATCTCGAATACGATGCGCATTTTCGAGGTTCCTTTCCGTATCTGTTTAGAACAATTTCTGCAGGGCATTCACCAGCAGCAGCGCGCCGATGATGCCGACAATCCATACGACGGTCTCGTCCGATTTCGCTTGCAGCCGCTCCCGCCAGCGCCGCATCCGTGGCTCGATCCGCTCCCGCGCCAACCGGTATCCGGCGTACAGGAGCAGCGGCGGCGCCACCATGATCAGGTTGTATCCGGCGACGAGCGGCATCCACTGCGCCATGGTCAGTTCGGCAGCCGTCATGATGCCGATCGCTGCCATGTACGGCAGGACCATGCCGACCTCCAGCGCGACGGCACCGAGTCCGAGGCTGATCATGACCGGCGTCCGCAGCTCCTTCGGTTCCTGCCGCGCGCCGCGCCGGAACGCCCGGAAACGCGCTGGCAAGAAGCTGTAGCCGAGCAACGCCGCCCCGACGCCCGCCTGCCCCCACAACACCCCCCGGTTGTCCGCGAATGAGTCGACGTTGGCCAGCACGGCGTCCAGCCCCACCATCAGGGCAACACCGACGGCGAAGTACAGCAGCGCGACCGTGGCCAGGAAGACCAGCAGCGGTCTGGCGATCCGCTTCCGGCCGCTCAGCAGCACGAAGAGACCGATTCCGATCACGGCCGGGCTCATCGTGTCGAGCAGCGCGAGGCCGAAGACAGGCAGTACGACTTCAGGCGACATGGTCTTTACTGCCCTCGGCCGTCATCTAGCAACAGCAGTCTCGTCGGGCTGAGCAGGCTGGTCAGTCCAGTCGAGCTGGTCGCGCAGCTTCTCACCTTCGACATCGACGTTCGGAACGAGCCGGTCCAGCCAGCGCGGCATCCACCAGGCCCGCTCACCCAGCAGCGCCAGAACGGCGGGGACGATCGTCATCCGGACGACGAACGCGTCGATGAAGACCGCAAAGGCCAGAGCGAAACTGATCTGTTTGATGAAGCCTTCATCGAAGATGAACGCACCGAAGACGCTGATCATGATGATCGCCGCCGCCGTGACCACCCTGGCGCTGTGCTGGAACCCGGAGATCACGGCCGGGGTGGCGGCCATGCCGTGTACGTGTTCCTCCCGCATCCGGGTGACGAGGAACACCTGATAGTCCATGGCCAGCCCGAACACCACGCCTATCAGGACGACGGGCAGCAGGCTGAAGATCGGCCCGGTCTGTTCGACCCCCAGCACATCGGCGAGCCATCCCCACTGGAACACCGCGACCGTCGCCCCGAACGTGGCCCCCATCGTCACCAGGAAGCCGAGTGCCGCCTTCAGCGGCACCAGGATGGAGCGGAAGACGAGGATCATGAGTACGAACGACAGCCCGACGACCACGCTGAGATAGGGGGTCAGCGCCTCGCTCATTTTCTGGCTGAAGTCGATGGTGACCGCCGTCGGGCCGGTGACGGTGATCACGGCCCCGGTCTCGGCTTCGATCTGTGGTGCTACGTCGCGGATATCATCAACGAGACCCTTAGTCTCCTCGGCGCCCGGTCCGGTCTCCGCGACGACCGAGATGACTCCGGTAGCGCCGGCCTCGTCGACGGCGGTTGGTTCAGCGATCACGACGTTGTCCAGCTCACTGATCACCTCCACGACGTGCGGCAGTGTCGCGTCAACCGGTCCGGCCCCGGCGCCGTCGACGACGACCGCCAACGGGCCGTTCACCCCCGGGCCGAACCCGTCGGCCAACAGGTCGTACGCCTGACGCCGGGTGTCGTCCTCGGCGTAAGTGCCGTCGTCGGGTATACCGAGCTGCGTGCTCATCGCCGGGACGGCCAACGTGCCGACCGCGAGGAATGCGACCAGCAACACCCGAAGTGGGTTCCTGGTCACCATCTGAGCCCAGGACAGGCCGACCGTCTTGCCGTTGTCATTGCTGGCTCGTTCCCGGCGGCGTGCGATGCGGCCGCCGAGGATCCGCCGTCCGGCAAAGCTGAACATCGCTGGCAGTAGTGTCAGCGCGGCGATCACCGCGATCGCCACCGCCATCGCCGCCGCGAGACCCATCTGCGTCAACACTGGAATCCCGACGACGGTCAGGCCCGCTAGGGCGATCACGACGGTCAGTCCGGCGAACACCACCGCATTTCCGGCGGTGCCCACGGCCCGGCCGGCGGCTTCTTCGAGCCCTCGGTCGGCGGTGAGTTCGTGCCGGTACCGGAACGCGATGAACAGTGAGTAGTCGATTGCTAGCGCTAGTCCTAGCATCAGCGCCAGCACCGAGGCATCGCCCGAGAGTTCGAAGAATCGGGTGGCGATGGTGATCAGAGACAGGGTGACTCCGACCCCGACCACGGCGTTCAGCAACGGCAGTCCCGCCGCGACGAACGACCCGAAGGTGATGACCAGCACCAGGGCGGCGATGGCGATGCCGATGAGCTCACCGATTTCTCCGTCGTCCATTTCGGGTGCCGCCACGGCGCCGCCGATCTCGACGGTCAAGCCCGCGTCGCGACCGTTCTCGGCCACCTCGAGCAGCGCTTCCTGCTCCTCCGAGTTGAGCACCGAGGCCTCGAACGTCACCTCGGCATACGCCACGTCACCGGAAGGGGAGATCGCCCCGGACTGGAAAGGGTCGGTTACGTGAGCCAGCCCGGGGACCTGGCCGATCTCCCGAACAACCGATTGGACGACCTGCTCGTGGCTGGGATCGGTCAGCGTCTCACCGTCTGGCGCTGCGAACACCACCCGGCCCGTCGCGCCGTCCGCGGCCATCCCGGGGAAGCGTTCGTTGAGCAGGTCCATCGTCTCGCTCGACTCCATACCTGGGATGTCGAAAGATTCAACGGGTTCATCGTTGGTCGACGCCGCACCGATCACCGCCAGGACGAGAAGCATCACCCAACCGAGTGCGATCGTCCATCTGCGCCGGAACGCGAACCGGCCCAGCCGGTAAAGGAAGGTTGCCACAAGGACTCCAGTCATTCTTCTCACGTCGAGATACAGGTTCTGAACCCCAATGTCGTGGTTCCGGGTGGTGTACGGCGTCGGCCGGACGAGTGATCCTGCGACCGGCCGAGGCGGTTCGTGTACATCCTTCGAATGACGTCGCAGACCGCCGCGGTCTGGTGAAATGGACTCCGTGGTTGACGACGCGGCGCAGACCCGTGCAACCGACGTTTCGGGCCCACGGCCCGGAACCTCGGGTGCACGGTGGTGGCAACGCACGGCGGAGCTGGTCGGGTTGGGGCTCTCCGGTCTGTCCGTCGGGCGGGGCACGGTCAAGGGTGCGCTGACCCTGTTCGGTATCGGTGTCGCAGCGTGGACCGTGGGCCTGACCAACATCTGGGCGGGCCCGGGCTGGGGCTGGACGGAATCGGCCCCGGACGCATGGCACCTGGTGACACTCGCGGCGGTGACGTCAGCCGTGCTTCTCCAGCGCGCACACCTGGCCATCGCGTTCGGCCTCGGGGCCGCGGCGATCGTCGCCGACGCAGCCCTGGGCGGCAGCGTCGGCGTGATGATCGTGTTCTGGGAGCTGCTATTCCGGGTCGGGTTGTCCGACAGGGTCCGGGTTCGACGGGCAGCGAGCGGAGTGGTCGCCGCCGTCGTAGCGGGAGGCACCGTCGCGGCGCTGATCCTCGAACCGGACCTGCAGCTGAGTATGGTGATTGGACTTCAGCTGGCATTGTTTGCCGTACCGCTGTGGTGGGCGGCCAATGTCCGGCAGAAGACCGAGCTGGCCGATCTGGAGGCCCGCCGGGCTGCCGACCTGGAGCGCATCGGAGAGTTGCGCCGGACTGAAGCGGTGCAGGCCGAACGCAGCGCCATCGCCCGCGATCTGCACGACGCGATCGCCTCGCGGCTGTCCACCATTGCCATCCAGTCCGCCGCCGGGCTCGCCACGCCGGAGCGAGACCAGAGCGCGATCATGCGCACCGTTCGAGCCCAGGCCCTGGAAGCGTTGCAGGAAATGCGCTCCATGATCGTCGTGCTCCGATCCGAGCTCGACCGGTCCGCGGCGAGCACATCCGCGGTCGTGATGGGCGGTCTGGAGCACCTCGATGAGCTGGTCACCGCCGCTCGAGCGGCAGGCCTGCGGGTTCATCTCGATGTGCCCAGCCAGTGGAGGGACACGTCGGTGCTGCCGGTGGCTATCGGGCAAGCCTGCTTCCGGATCGTGCAAGAGGCCCTCGCCAATGCGATCAAACACGCGCCGGAGTCTGAGGTGCGGATCACGGTCTCCGGCGACGGCGCCGAGGTGCGGGTCGTCGTCGAGAACTCGTTCGCCACCTCGGCCGCGGTCGACCACCCCTCGCTGTCGGCAGGCACCGGGCTGGTCACCATGCGGGAACGGGCCGAGGCGTTGGGCGGGCGATTTCGCGCCGGTGGGGACGAGACGACGTCCGTCTGGCGCGTCGAGGCGAATCTGCCGGTATCGGTAGCAGGCAGTAGCGAAAGGGCAGGCACCACACCATGACCGATCCAGACCCGGCAGCCATTGTTGCCCCAAGTGCCGACGACCCCGGGCCCACGCCGATCAGAGTCCTGCTGGCCGATGACCACGAGCCGATCAGGACCGCGCTGCGTTTCGTTCTCGACGCGGCGGCCGACGTCGTCGTCGTGGGTGAGGCCGCGGACGGCGACAGCGCCGTGACCAACGCGCGGGCACTACGGCCGGACGTCGTGCTGATGGATGTACAGATGCCGCGCGCCGGCGGGATCGACGCCACCCGGGAGATCGTGCGCGAAGAACTGGCAGACGTGCTCGTGCTCACCACGTTCGATCTCGACGAGTACGTCTTCGGCGCGCTGCGTGCCGGTGCGGCCGGGTTCCTGCTGAAGACCGCCGAGCCAGGCGACATCCTCTCCGCGGTCCGCAGGGTCGCGGCCGGGGATGGCGTCGTGGCACCCGAAGTGACCCGCCAAGTGCTCGCGACCTTCGTGTCGCTGCCCGACTCAGGCGACGACGCACCTGACCCGGCCGCGCCGGCGCTCGATCGCCTCGCCGAACTGACGCCGCGCGAACGAGACGTGCTCATCGCGCTGGGCGGCGGACAATCGAACCAGCAGATAGCCGACGGCCTGGTCATCACCGAAGCCACTGCCAAGACGCACGTGTCACGCATTCTGGGCAAGCTGGGCTGCACCAGCCGGGTCCAAGCCGCCATCCTGGCCCGCGAGGCCGGTCTCGTGTAGTCGTTAGGACGACGTGGCCAGTACCGCCGATGACCCCGACGAACCCTTGCCGAACACTGTCGACACCTACCGCGAGCCCCTTTCTCCGCCTCTACATCCTCGGCACAGTCGAGGCTTAGAGGTCGCGTCGCAAGGCATATTGAGTGTGTCGATTCATCGTCTGGTCGCGGATCATGACGGTTGAGCGACGAATTCACCCGTGGAGCTCCGACGACACCGGTTATCTGGGCCGGACGGCTTCCGCGGGCTGGAGCCGGGCAGCGCGGGCCGCGGGGTAGAAGCCGGCAAGGGCACCGACCAGCACGGCGAGGACGGTTGCCGCGACTAACCCTTCAGGTGGAAGCGCGAATGACCATCCGCGGCTGGCGGCGTAGCCGACGGTGATTCCGACGCCGATGGCCGTACCGATGAGTCCGCCGACACCGGCCAGGGCGATCGCCTCGAGGAGGAACTGGATCAGGATGTGGCGACGGGTGGCACCGAGCGACCGGCGCAGGCCGATCTCCTTACGCCGCTCCAGCACCGAGATGACCATGACGTTCGCGATCCCAATTCCGCCGACGAGGAGAGCGACCCCACCGAGCCCCAGCAGGAGTGCGGTGAAGGTGGTGTCGACGGCGGCCCGGGCGGCGAGCGCATCGGACGGACGACTGACGCGGACCGCCTCCGGGGTCTGTGGATTGGCGGTTCGTGGCAGGAGCTGACGGACGTCGTCGAGCCGGTCGGGTTGGGTGCGAACGTACACGCTGGTCGGCGTGATGTCGGCTGGGTCGGCGTGTAGCACCTGAGCTGCGGCTGGAAAGCCGACAAGCGCGGTGCTATCGATCTCCGGCGCCAGGACGACGGGTTCGAGGATGCCCACAACCACGAACCAGGTGTCTCCGAGCCACACGAGTGGTTGATCGTCGATGCTGTTGATGCCGAGTCGCTCAGCGGCTATCGCCCCCAGAACGACCGTAGGGTACTCGTGAGGTGCGGCGTCGAAGAAACGGCCGGCCGCGAGTCCGGTTTGGAGCGTATCGAGCAGCGACGGTTCGGTAGCCGCCACCCGGATGCCGCCGGTCTGTGCGGCCGGCACCCGCTCGGTGCGTCGCACGGTAGCGTCGAACGATGCGGTGGCGGCCGCTTGTCCGACGTCATCTACGCGGCGGATAGCGCCGGGCGCGCTGTCCGGGAGTGCGGTTCGGACGCCGGTAAACGACTGGCCCGGTTGGACGGTGAGCATGTTGGTGCCGAGCTCATCCAGCGTCGCGACGAGGTCTGCCCGGCTCGAGGTCGATACGCCCAGCACAGCGACCATCGCCGCGATCCCAACGGCAACACCACTGGCGGTGAGCACGGTGCGTAGACGTCGAGTCCGCAGGCTGGTGAATGCAACGGCCAAGGCATCTCGGATACGGAGCCTGCTGGTTGTGGCCGCGGTCATCTCGGCCCTCCTGAAGACGTGTCGGACTCGATATGCCCATCGCGGATGGTCACGACGCGTGGGAGTTCGTCGGCGAGGGTCGAATCGTGGGTGACGACGCCGATCGTCGCACCATCTCGGTGGAGCTCACGGAGGAGATCCACCGTCTGCATGCCGGTTCCCGAGTCCAGATTTCCGGTCGGCTCGTCAGCCAAAATAACCGCTGGTTCGCCCACGAGTGCGCGGGCGATTGCCACCCGCTGTTGCTCGCCGCCGGACAGTTGGCCGGGGCGATGGTGAATCCTGCCGCCCAGGCCTACGCGCTCGAGAGCGGCGATGGCACGTGCCCGGCGTTTCTTGGTCGAGAGGCCCTGATAAACCAGCGCGGTAGCCACGTTGGCCATGGCGGTGAGTCCTTCGATCAGGACGAACTGCTGGAAGACGAATCCGATACGGCGGCCGCGCAGGGACGACAGCCGGGTATCGCTGAGCCGAGACACGTCATGACCGTCGATTCGGACCACACCAGATGTCGGGCGGTCAAGTGCGCCGGCCAGGTTGAGCAACGTGGACTTTCCCGACCCAGATTGGCCCATGACGGCGAACAGCTCACCGGAGTCCACCCGCAAACTCACCCCGTCGAGGGCGCGGACCGGCGGAACCCCCTTGTACTCCTTCACCACGTCCACGAACTCAAGAACTGCCGACTGCTCGGCACGTGTGTGGGCCCCGCGCCT
Organism: Phytoactinopolyspora mesophila; assembly: GCF_010122465.1. Taxonomy (NCBI): domain Bacteria; kingdom Bacillati; phylum Actinomycetota; class Actinomycetes; order Jiangellales; family Jiangellaceae; genus Phytoactinopolyspora; species Phytoactinopolyspora mesophila. The sequence continues at coordinate 150,707 of NZ_WLZY01000012.1, forward strand.
CATGACGGCACCACAACTTCGTCCCCCTCGGCTATGCCGCCAGTGATCTCGACCAGCCCGTCGGCGAACTGGCCAGGCTCCACCGTCACCAGCTCGGTCCCGCCGGCCCGGGCTCTCTCCACCGCGTAGCCGCCGCCGGGCCGTGCCACCAATGCCCCGACGGGAACGGTCAACGCGTCCGCGGCGAGGACGCGTTCGACCACCACGGTCACCGGGGAGGCGTCGAGTTCATCAAGCTCGCTGGCGAGTTCCACCTCGACCTTGACGATCGGTTCCTGTTCGGAGGCTGGATCACCGGAGATGGTCCGCCCGACCGACGCCACGGTGGCCTCGGTACGAGTGCGGTCCGGCAGCACCACCACCACCGCCAGGCCTTCGTGCACGGTGTCACGTAGGGCGGCATCGAGGTCGATGGCCACGAGCTGATCAGTGCCAGTTACGTCTGCTAACACCTGGCCGGGCGCGACCGTCGCGCCCAGGGGCGACTCCACCTTCTCGACCCGAACCGCGGCCGGAGCGAACAGCACGTCACCGAACTCCACCACCCCGGTCCGAGGCAGATTCAGCTCGTGCTGCCAGGCGTACACGGCCATACGGGTCCGCCAGTCGAACAGATCGTCGGGCAAATCGTCGCGTTTGGCATAACCGAGCGCCGCGAGATTATCGTTCAGCTGCTTGATGTCAGGGCCCTTGGGGACACCCGCCGACAGCCGCCGCCACGCCGGTGTCTGGCCATACAGCAGCCGGGTGGCCTTGCCGTCGATCTCCGCGACGACGTCGCCCCGACGGATCACCGCGCCCTCCCTTGGCAACTTCGTCACCATGCCTTCCCGGCTGGCCGAGAGTGGGATCGGTTCGCCGTACCCGAGCCACCCGGCCAGTTGGTCGTCGGTGGCGAGGTCCTGCCGGGTCACCGGCGCGGTGACGACGTTTTCCGTCGGCGGGGTCTCCTGTGGCCTGGGCGTTGCCGCGGCGGTGCATCCTGAGACGAGCACCCCGGCGGTACACAGCGCTGCCACCAACCGCCACCCTCGACGAGGTATACGGGGTTCAGGGCATCGGTTCATTGAGCTCGGCCTCACAGAATTCTCGTGCTGCTTCGAAAGAGTCCCAGTCGCCGTCGGATGGGCCGGCGGGACCGCTGATGACACCGTCCTCGTCGAGCTGCGGGTCCGGAAAATCGATGCCCTCGCCACGCATACAAGCGGCGAACTCGAGCATGACCTCCAGCTCTGCCTCTATCTGTGCCCGCTCCCCCGGATCGTCGAGTGTCCCGCCGTCGGGCAGTGCCTCTTGCCGCACTCGCTCGCACTCCGCCTCGGCCGCGTGATATTCGGGTGATTCCAGGTCGATGCCTTCGTAATGTGTCTCCCACTCGCCGTCGACGAAGACGGGGTCGGGCCAGTCGAAGCCGTGGTCGCGCATACATTGCGCGTGTGCGAGCATCGCCGCCTCCTGCCCGCCGCCGTCGTCGTCCTCCTCGGTTGCGTCCGGAGAGCATGCTGAACCCAGCAAGACGAGCCCGGCCAGCAGGCCGACAATCCGGTATCTGAGTCGCATGAATGGTCCTCCCTCGTCGGGTCTTATTTCGTGTCCGGTGAAGACGGCTCTCAATGTCCCCCCAGAGCACTGAGATAGATCTGTGAGCTGCTGTGAGTGCTCACAGGCCCGATCTGGACCGTTGGGGGCACACTGGTTGAATGCGAGTACTCGTGGTGGAGGACGAGGCACCACTCGCGGCCGCCATCGACCGTGGGCTGCGGGCTGAAGGGTTCGAGGTCGAGGTGGTCGGTGACGGACTCGAGGGTTACTGGCGCGGGCGAGAGCGGCCCTATGGCGCGATCGTGCTGGATATCTTGCTGCCGGGCATGAACGGCTACGTTGTGTGCCGGAAGTTGCGCGCCGACGGCGTGAGCACACCGATCCTTATGCTCACCGCCAAGGACGGTGAATACGACGAGGCCGACGCCCTAGATCTCGGCGCCGACGACTACTTGCGCAAGCCCTGTTCCTACGTCGTACTCGTCGCGCGGCTGCGCGCCCTGCAACGGCGCGGAGGGACAGTCCGGCCGGCCATACTCGTCGCCGGCGACCTCTACTTCGATCCGGCATCGCGGCGCTGCCGCCGCGACAACACGCCGATCAGCCTGTCCGCTCGCGAAGCATCGCTACTGGAGTACTTGCTGGTGCGCGATGGCGATCCGGTCGACAAGTACGAGCTGCTGGACGGGGTATGGGGCGCCGACCAGGATCATGACCCCAACGTCGTCGAGGTCTACATCGGATACTTGCGGCGCAAGATCGACCGGCCGTTCGGCCGGAACTCGATCCAGACCGTCCGAGGAGTCGGATATCGCGTCGTGGACGAGGTGTCCGATGCCGACCCGGCCTAGCGGCACCGTTTTGCTTGACCGCCTCCGAGTGTTGCGCTCGGTGAGGGCAAAGACAACCTTGATCGCCATGGGTGTTGTGGCCGTGGTGCTAGTGGTGGCGGTCGCTTTGCTGGCTGCCACCGTCCAGCGGTCGCTCACCGACCAGCTGCAGGCGCGCGGCCAGGCCCAGGTTGACCACATCGTGGGCCAGCTCGAGGAGGGGATGCCGCCGCGACAGGCGCTGGACGACGCGATCCGCGCCGACGAAGCCGCTGGAGAACGTGGAGAGGTGCCGACCTATGTTGCGATCTTGGACCAAGAAGGGCACCCCATCTTCGGCAGCGGCTTCTTCACCATGCCCGGCGTCGGGGAAGATGGCGGCGGCGTAGCAGTCACGGGCGGGTTGGGTGACTCCACGATCGAAGTCCTGGCCGAAGGCACGAACCTCACCGTCGCGCAGCGCTCGATCGAGATCGATGGCGAACTCCTCTATGTGGTGGCCGCCAGCCCACTAGCCGAGGTCGTCCGCAGTGTCGAGGCGATCATCCGGGTGTCGACGCTCGGCGCACCATTGATGGTGCTGCTGGTCGGAGTGGTGACCTGGACGGCGACCGGCCGAACGCTGCATCCGATCGAGCGCATCCGCACCGAGGTCGAGGAACTCTCGTCGCAGACCCTCGACCGACGAGTCCCGGTCCCCAGCAGCGGCGACGAGGTGGCACGGCTCGCCGAGACCATGAACGGGATGCTGGCCAGACTCGACGCAGCGTCCGTCCGCCAGCAGGAGTTCATCTCCGACGCCTCGCACGAGCTTCGAAGCCCAGTCGCTTCAATCCGCTTCGAGCTGGAGGTGGCACTCGCCCACCCAGCCGCCAAGGATTGGCAGGACAGCGCTGCGACCGTTCTCAGGGAGACCGGCCGCATCGAGCGCATCGTCGACGACCTACTCCTCCTTGCCCGCCTCGACGAAGGCGCGGCACCAGCAGCTACGTCAGTCGATATCAGCAGTCTCGCGCGCGACGCCACCGCACACATCCACGCTGTCGGCATCGAGGTTCACATCGCTGACGGGCTGCTCGTGACCGGCCAAGACTCCGAACTCGCCAGCGTGCTCCGCAACCTGGTCGACAACGCCGCACGGCACGCGACCTCACTACTCGCCGTCACCGCCACCGCTCACGACGGAACCGTGGTCATCACCGTCGACGACGACGGACCCGGTATCCCGCTCATTGATCGTGAACGGGTGTTCCAGCGGTTCACCAGGCTCGAGCAGTCGCGCAGCCGAAAAAGTGGCGGCGTAGGCCTAGGGCTGTCGGTCGTCGACCGCGTCGTCCGACGTCACAACGGATCCGTGGTGGCATCCGGCAGCCCATTAGGCGGCGCCAGATTCGAGGTCACCCTACCTGCTGCGTAGTCTCAGTAGCGCCCGGCAGTCGCAACCAGGTGGATTTGATACGAGGAAGGCGGCTCGGGGGTGGCTGGAGCGGGAGCGCGCTGCGCTCGCATCTGGGGTAGATCCGAGAGCTGGCCGTTCCCGTGTGCGTGATCTCCTACCGGCCTGGCTGGAGGTTCGTTGGGCGACTGTAGCGGCTAAGACGTACCGCGCTGATGCTGCTCTCCCCCGGCTAATACCCACGGGGCTCCTGGCACTGCCTGTTAGCCGTGTGACGGCGCGGGAGGTCGGGCGAGCGTACGTCGTGTTGTTGGACAACGGCTACGCCCACGTGTCCGTTCAGCGATTCCGGGCATCGCTGTCGGCGTTCTTCTCGTGGTGTGTGACCGAAAGGATGATCATGCAGAATCCGGTCCTTGGCACGACGGTGCCGAAGTCCTCCGCTGCCGCACACGGGATGCATCCGTTCAATGAAGACGAGTTGGAGGCGGTCTATGTGGATGCGGTGAGCGTTGACCCGTGGCTGGCTGACGTCATGCTCGTCCTCGGTTGGACGGGGGTCCGTTGGTCGGAGCTGAAAGCGCTCCAGCCGACCGATTTCGTGGAAGAGCCGCACCCGGCCTTGCTGGTACGCCGTGCTCAGCCTGACGGCGTCGACGTGAAGGCCACCAAGTCGCGTCGTGCAAGGCGAGTGCCGGTGGCGGACCGCGTGTTGCCAATCGTCCGTGAGCGGGCCAGCAACGGGATGCCGTGGCTCTTCACCACCGAGGGCGGGCACCAGCTCGACGGCTCGAATTTTCGCCGCTCGTTGTGGTTGAAGGTCAACCGGGGACGCCGTATCCATGATCTTCGGCACACTGCGGCCTGCCTCTGGCAAATGAGCGGAATTGCATCTGATGCATCATTCGGCAGTTTGTGTGAATGTGGCCGACCTGGCGTGCGAGGCCAGAGGGTCATCGGTGGGGATGGCTTGATGGTGTGGCGACACGCGTCGTGAGCTGGGTGTTCATACACGCTGTTGCTTTGGATGTAACTATGTGTCATTCATTTCTGTTGCATTGAGTGTCGATTTGTTGCATTCGGTGCCGCCTGGGAGGGTTGTGGATGACGGTGATGCGCACGGCGGGGTCGGCTGCGTTGGTGCTGGTGGACGGTGCGACGCCGCTGCGGGTCGAGCCGGCGTTGTTCGATTCGATGCTGGCGGGGTGGCGGCTGCAGCAGTCCAGCCGTCGGCTGAGCGGGCCGCTGATCGATGGCCGGGAACGGCTCGTGCGCCGGTTCGCCGAGTTCACTGGTGCGTGGCCGTGGCAGTGGACGCCTGTGCAGGCGGAGACGTGGATCGCCTCGGGTGGGTGGGCGCACTCGACGGTGCGGTCGTATCAGGGCGCGCTGGGCATGTTCCTGGGATATGTGTGTGATCCGCGGTATGGCTGGATCGCCGAGTGCGAGCAGCAGGTCGGGGCCCGTCCGGTGCAGGTGTGTCACGAGGACAACACCGTGTCGCACGTGGCCGATCACGAGGGCCGTGCGGAGCGTCGCCCGCTGACCCGTGCTGAGCTGCAGGCGTTCTTCGATGCCGCCGACGACCGGGTGGAGCAGGCGGCAGGTGCGCGGCGCAAGGGGTGGCTGGCGACGTTTCGGGACGCGACGTTGTTCAAGGTCGTCTACGGGTGGGGACTGCGTCGCAGGGAGACGGCGATGCTGGACGTGGCCGATTTCACGGTCAACCCGGCGGCGCCGGAGCTGGGCCGGTTCGGTGTGGTGCATGTGCGCTACGGCAAGGCGATGAAGGGCAGCCCGCCGCGGCGGCGCGCGGTGGCCACGCTGATGCCGTGGGCGGGCGAGGCGTTGGAGCAGTACCTGGAACAGGTCCGGCCTCGGTACGGGTGTGAGCGGCATCCGGCGGTGTGGCTGACCGAGCGTGACGGGAGGATCTCCACACGGCAGATCGATGACCGCTTCGCCCAGTTCCGACGTCTGGCCGACCTTCCGGATGATCTTTCCGTTCATTCGCTGCGTCATTCGTACGTCTCACACCTGATCGAGGACGGGGTCGACCCGCTGTTCGTGCAACAGCAGGTGGGACATTCGTGGGCGTCGACGACCGCGACATACACCACGGTCGGCACCGACGCGCGTAACCGGATGCTCAAGCAGGCGCTGGCTCGTGTCTATGAGACAGATCGGGGATGATGCCCAGCATGGCGAACAAGACCGGGTATGTGTGGCATCTACGCAGGGAGATGGCCGATCGTGGCATGTTCCAAACGACTGACCTGATCGCCCCGCTGGCCGAACGGGGTGCGAAGTTGTCCAGGGAGCAGGTCTACCGGCTGGTGACGGGCACCCCGGAGAGACTCA